>JAEVYW010000294.1 GCA_023392555.1 Pseudomonadota bacterium
CGCCCGGAAGGTGCGGCTGAGCCGAGGGTGCGGGTGGCGGACGTCCTCGGTTCCGTAGCCGGTGTCCACCAACACCAGACCCTCGTTCGTTTCGATCAGCTGGGCGGCGCAGGGGATGAGGCCGAAGATGCTCTTGCTAGAGCCGTCGAACAAAGGGCCGCCGAGCGGGCAGTCCGTCCCGCATTTCAGATAATGTACGCGCATCCCCGGCGAACGAGGGCTGATTGGGCGCGTTCCCGATCCTAACCTGCGTCAGGAGCGAGGTGCGGCGGCGCGGCGAAGGCGATCGTTGATCGCTGCGCCCAGTCCGTCGTCTGGCACAGGTGCCACGGCAATGCGCGGCTTGTCGGATGCGTCGGCGACATGAAGCAGGTCGAATAGGCGGGCAGCGGCTTCTCTCAGGTCGCCACTTTCGCTGAGCGATGCAGCGCCGCTGATCGAGCCGAAGCCGATCAGGAATTCGTACGGCTTCGCCGAACTGGCGTTGAGGCGTAGCGGCTTGGTCGGAGCGTAGTGGCTGGCAAGCTGGCCCGGCGCTTCGATCCGTTCGCCTGAGACTTCGATCGCGCCAGGCACGTCGATCGGGCCTCGTCGCAGCAAGCGCAGACTTCCGTCGGTCGCCGCGACGATGGTCGACTCCAATCCACGCTGGGTCGCTCCGCCGTCGATGATCAATGGGATCCGCCCGGCCAGACTTTTCAGGACATGCTCGGCCCTTGTCGGGCTGATCGATCCGCTCGCGTTCGCTGAGGGAGCGGCGAGTGGCCCAGCCTCTGCGAGAAGCGTCTGCATCGCAGGATGAGCCGGAATTCTCAGAGCGATCGTGTCGAGGCCGGCGGTGACCAGCGATGCAATGCCTGCATCGCGACGTAGCGGCACGACCAGCGTCAGCGGTCCCGGCCAGTGCTCCGCAGCCAAATCCAAAGCGGTGTCGTTGAACTCGCCGATCCGCTGCGCCGCCTGTAGGCTCGGCACGTGGACGATCAGCGGATTGAAGCTCGGCCGGCCCTTCGCCTCATAAATTCGAGCAACGGCGTCGGCATTCGTTGCGTCCGCAGCGAGCCCATAAACCGTCTCGGTCGGTACGGCGACCGGCTGCCCGTTGCGGATGAGCTGAACGGCTTCGGCAATTGCCTCCGGACCAAAGGGCAGTATTCGGGTCTCGACCATCATGTGCGGCGCTACAAGACGCGCCGCCGTTGCGCAAAGGACGTGGACGATGAGCTTTGCCTGCCCGGTTCAGGATCAGCGGATGGTCCTGCGGCATATCGTTCAACTGCCGGAGCTCGCGCGGTCGAACCGCTTCGCCGACGCGACCGACGATACGGTCGATGCCCTGCTCGAGGCTGCGGCACAGTTCGCCGAGGGCGAGCTCGCTCCGCTCAACGAGGTCGGCGATCGCGAGGGATCGCGTTGGGCTGACGGCCAGGTGACGACGCCGACCGGCTTCCGCGAGGCCTACGCCAAGTTCGTTGAAGGGGGCTGGATGGGTTTGTCGGCCGCTTCCGAATGGGGCGGGCAGGGACTTCCGCACAGCCTGACCGCGGCGATGATGGAGGACTTCAACGCTGCCAACCTGTCGTTTGCTCTGTGCCCGATGCTCGGGCTCGGTGCGGTCGAGGCGCTTGAGGCTTTCGGGTCGGACGAGCTTAAGCGCGAATGGCTCCCGCGGATCGTTAGCGGCGAATGGACTGCGACGATGAACCTGACCGAGCCGCACGCCGGCAGCGACGTGGGCGCACTGAGGTCGCGCGCGACGCCTGCGGGCGACGGAAGCTGGCGGGTGTCGGGCACCAAAATCTTCATCACCTGGGGCGAGCACGACCTCACCGACAATATCGTGCACATGGTTCTCGCCCGCACCCCCGACGCTCCGGCGGGTACGAAAGGCATTTCGCTGTTCCTCGTGCCCAAGGTGTTGGCCGATGGCGAAGCAAACGACCTTCACTGCGTGTCGATCGAGCACAAGATGGGCATCCACGCGTCGCCGACGTGCGTGATGGGCTATGGCGAGCATGGCGGAGCGACCGGCTGGCTGGTTGGCGAAGAACTTGGCGGCATGCGCGCGATGTTCACGATGATGAACAATGCGCGGTTGAACGTCGGCCTTCAGGGTGTCGGCATCGCCGAGCGTGCGACGCAGCGCGCCGTCGCTTTCGCGCTGGAGCGCAAGCAAGGGCAGCGGTCTGGACTTGCCGTGCCGATTGCGGACCATCCGGACGTGCGGCGGATGCTGGTGCGGATGCGCGCGCTGACGATGGGCGCTCGGGCGCTTGCCTATTACGCCTTTGGCCAGATCGACCGCGCGGCGCTGGCCGACCCAGCGGCCGAAGCGCGCGCCGATGTGCTGACGCCACTGGTGAAGGCATGGTGCACCGATGTCGGCTGCGAAGTCGCAAGCCTCGGCGTGCAGGTCCACGGCGGCATGGGCTTCGTCGAGGAGACCGGGGCGGCGCAGCACCTTCGCGACGCCCGTATCGCGCCGATCTATGAAGGCACGAACGGCATTCAGGCGGCGGACCTCGTCGGACGCAAGATCGGACTCGACGGTGGCCTCGCGTTCGATTCGCTGATCGCCGATATCCGTGCCGAAACCGAGCATGAGGAATTGATCGCGCTTGCCGATGCGGTCGAGATCGCGGTGGCGACGGCACGGGCCTCGGAGCCCGACGATAGGCTTGCCGGCAGCTACCCCCTGTTGACCATGACTGCCGTCCTCACGGCCGGATGGCTGCTCGAACGGCTCGGTCGTCTTGGCGAGCGAGAGGGCATGAACACGGGCCGACGGGCGGCGACCGATTATTTCCTGTCGGCAGTTGTTCCGGAGGCGCTGGGCCTTGGTGCCGCGGCTGCGCTTGGTGCGGAAACGATCTATCGAGCTCCGGCCGAGGAACTCGCCTAGGCGGTTTCGCGCTGGACGAGGCTGGAAAGCTCGATCCCGAGCCGGTCCATGCG
>JAEVYW010000062.1 GCA_023392555.1 Pseudomonadota bacterium
GATCTATCCGCTCGGCCTTCCTAACGGCATGGCGCATGTGCTGACGGCGATCGCTCTGCTGACCAAGCTCTTTTTGCGGTTGAAGGCGAGCTTCCTTCCGCCCGATCCGCGCCCGCTCAACGTCTCGATGCGTCAGGACGGCAGCATGCTCAGCGGCCGCTTTTCGGTGCTTGCCGTGACCACGCTCGACAAGCTGCTGCTGTCGCAAGACGTCGGCGGCAGCCGTCGTGGCGCGCTCAAGCTGATCGCGATCGAGGACGGCCCGATTGCAGCGATCCGCGCCTTGTTCGCGAGCGCCATGGGCCGCGTCGGACGCCAGAGCGTCCGCGGCCTTCACCATGAAGAAGCGAGCGAGATCAGCATCGAGGGCGAAGACAGCCATCTGATTCTCGACGGCGAGATGTTCCGGACCGAGGTCGGACGACCGATCGTTCTTTCGGCCGGCCAGCCGCTTTCTTTCGTCCGCCTGGCAGCCTGAGCCATGACCGCCCTGCGCGATATGGTCGCGGAGGAACTGACGCTGCCCGTCGACCCGCGGGTCAACGATCTCGCCCAAGCCATTGCGGCGAAGCATGGCGCGGCCTCACGTGCCGTCCTGTTCTACGGCTCCTGCCTTCGGCAGAAGCAGCTCGACGGGCTGATGCTCGATTTTTACCTCATCGTGTCAGACTATCGCGCGGCCTATGACAAGGCGTGGCTGGCGACTGCGAACCGGCTGATCCCGCCCAATGTTTTCCATTTTCAGCATGGCGGGCTCGTTTCGAAATATGCCGTGCTGAGCGAAGCGGATTTCCACCGGCTCAATGGGCCAGAAACCCGCAATGTATCGGTCTGGGCGCGCTTCGCCCAGCCTTCCCGGCTCGTCTGGGCGGCGGATGAGCAGGCGAAGGAGCGGGCAATCGATGCCGTCAGCCGCGCTGCGCCCACCTTGCTGGCCGCGGCAGGACGAGTGGACGGCGAGCCGATCCTGGACTGGTGGCGGCGCGCGCTATCGCTGACCTATTCGGCGGAACTCCGCGCCGAGCGAAAGGCCGGGATCGGTTCGGTCGTCGACTTCGAGCCCGAGCGCTACGAGCGCTTTGCCGAGGCCGCGCTCAAGGAAATGCCGACAGGCGAACAGGCCAGCTGGTCCCGCCGCCGCTTCGAAGGGAAGGCGCTTACCGTCGTGCGCCTCGCCAAGGCGAGTGCGACCTTCGCGGGTGGCGTCGATTACATCGCCTGGAAGATCAATCGCCACGCGGGCGCCGACATCGTGATCAAGCCCTGGCAGCGGCGTTGGCCGCTGCTCGCGGCGATCAGCCTGCTGCCGCGGCTCCTCCGCTCCGGCGCGGTTCGGTAGGCGTCCGCGACAGGGCCACGGCCACCGCATTGGCCAGCGCCCCGACCGTGAAGGGCTTGCGAAGAAGCTCGTACCCGACGAGGTCGCCGGTCTCGCCTTCGCCGACATAACCAGTGACGAACAGCACCGCGAAGTCCTGGCGGCGCTCTTTAAGCACCTTGATGAGCTCGGGTCCCGTCATCTCGGGCATGATCACGTCGCTGATGACGAGGTCGAAGGTCTGCTTGTCGAACAGCTCGATCGCCTCGACGCCACTGCCGCAAGCGACCGGGTCGTAGTCCAGGTCCTGCAAGGCTTCGATCGTCGACGTGCGAACCCTCGGGTCGTCCTCGACGACGAGAATGCGGGCGCCCGGCACCGTCGCTTCATTGTCCGCGCGCTGCGCCGCGGCCGGGTGCAGGCTCACGTTGGCCTGCGCCGACGTCCGCGGAAGATAGATCGATACCGTAGTGCCCTTGCCCGGCTTGCTCTCGATGCCGACTTCACCGCCCGACTGGTGCGCGAAGCCGAAGATCTGGCTGAGGCCGAGGCCGGTGCCCTTGCCGACCGGCTTGGTTGTGAAGAAGGGTTCGAACGCGCGCTCGAGCACTTCGTCGCTCATGCCACAGCCGGTGTCGCTGACGCTGATGCGGACATATTCGCCGGGCTGGATGTCGCCGACTTCGTTCGCGGCAAGCGTCACGTTGCGCGCCGTCACGCGCATCAGGCCCTGGCCCTCCATGGCGTCGCGAGCGTTGACCGCCAGGTTGACGATGGCGTTCTCGAGTTGGTGCGGGTCGACGTAGATCGGCCATGAATCATTGGCAGCGTCGACCTCGACATGGATGCGCTCCCCGAGCGTTCGATCTAGCAGGTCGGACATGCCAGAAACGAGCGAGGCCGGGTCGACGCGCTCAGGCAACAGCGGCTCGGAACGGGCGAATGACAGCAGCCGCCGGGTGAGGGCCGCCGCGCGGGTCGCGCCCTCCATCGCATTGTTGAGGTGGTTCATCACCTCCCGCCGAGGGCCATTGAGGCGGCGGCGGGCAAGGTCGATGCCGCCGACCACCACAGCAAGCATGTTGTTGAAGTCGTGCGCGATGCCGCCGGTCAGCTGGCCGACCGCTTCCATCTTCTGCACCTGGCGCAGCTGCGCCTCGGCGGCCTGCCGCTCCTCGGCCTCGGCGCGGAGTGCGTCATAGGCGGCCTGCAGCTCGCTCGTCCGATCGGCGACCGCGATCTCGAGGATCTCCGCGCGCTCGGACTCGCTCTCCGCCTGGCGCTTGGCGAACGCGAACTGGCGGATCGCCTGGAAGGCAACGAAGCCCATGAAAATGGCGCCGATGCCCACGATGATACCCAGCCAGCTGAGGAAATCGGTCAGACGATCGGCTTCGGCTGAGAAAAACTGAGTCTGCCTCATTCGTTCGCGCAGGAGGATACGTTCTGCAGTCGCAATTTCGCGTAGCTTGGCAGTCAGCCCTTTCTCTGCCGTCGATTTGGCCGCCTGATAGAAATAAGCCGTACCGCCCGCCCCCTGACCAGCGACCGTTGCGCGAGCCGCCAGCGCGAACTCGTCGCCGCGGACCCGGAAGAACCCGCGAAGTTCCTCAACCCTTTGCCGCTGCTCGGGATCGGAGCGAACGAGCCGTTCAAGCTGGTCGATCTGCTGCCCGGCAAGGCGCCACTGGCTGTAGTAGATGTTGCCGCTCGTCTCGACGTTTTCATCGAGAACGAAACGGCCCAGCGCTGCTTCGGCGCGCGCGATGCTGGAATCGACCGCCCGGGTGAGCAGGTTCACGTCGTAGGCG
>JAEVYW010000152.1 GCA_023392555.1 Pseudomonadota bacterium
GGTCAGAGACGTCACGCACGTCATGGCCGATCTCGCGCAGCTTCGCCGCCGTACCGCCGGTCGACACCAGTTCCACGCCGCGTGCACTCAAAGCCGCCGCCACCGGCTCCAGTCCGCTCTTGTCCGAAAGCGAAAGGAGCGCCCGCCTGATGGGCACGAGATCGGTCACATTCGGTCCTTTTCAGCTTGAGCGGCGAAACTGCCAGGCAATTTCGCCGCCGATAGCGGCGACTTCGCCGGTAATCACCAATTGCGTCGTCGCGATTGCATCGCCGCGGCCGTCGATCATGACGCTTTCCTCGATACCGAGGTTGGCGCCGCGGCAGCGGAAGTTCCATGGCGGCGCAGCGGGCGAGCGCAGGATCGCGCCCATGCCATCGGCCGTCAGCGTCGGCTCGACTCCAGGCGCAAGATGGAAGCGGACTGCATAAGGCGCGGCGTCTCGAATCTTGCGCCGACCCTTGGCAATCAGCTGATCGGCGCCGCGCAATTCCTTGCCGTCGTTGCCGAGCATTAGGCTCCGTTTATGGACCAGTCCGAAGCCGCGGACGTACCCGTCATGGCTGGCTTCGAGACGGCTCGAATCATTGTCCTCGCTGCGGCTGACCGTGACGTCGTCCGCACCCTTGCCGATGGACCCGTCCGCCAGGATTGCGGTGGAGTTGGTGTCGTCGAGGGTGAGCGTGCTGTGCGCCGCGGTCGTCCGGAGTGCCTGCACCAATTCGTCCGGAAGGCCGGTCGCAAGCGGCGCGGGGCCGCCGCAATTGATCACCAGCCGCTGGACGCCGTCCGACAGCTCGAACGCCAGGGTCGAGGCGCAGGGCGTTTGCGCGGTTTTGGCCGGTGGGGGAGCGCCCGCGTCGATGACGAGGATCGTGCCCAGCGCCGACATGCGGTGATAGCCCCAGCCGCGCGCGTTGCGGAGCGGGCGCGCGCGAATGCCGCTGCCGTCGACCAGCGCATGCAGCCGCGCGGCCTCACCGGGATTACCGCCCTGCCAGCTCGACAAAGTGCCATCGCCCATTGTTACGCCATGGAGCGCCGCCAGCGCTGCAGCGGCGGCGGCCTCGATCCCCTCGGGAAGGCTTTGCTTCGCCGCGTGATAGGCCGCGCGAAGCAGCGACAGGCGGTCGACCAGCAGAGCTTGCTCGTGCGGCGTGCGGCTGATCAGCCCGCCATCTTCAAACTGCGCGGTCGAAAGGGCGCGAGCCAATCCGGATTCGCCCTTCGCAACTCTTGGAACGCCGCCCTGGATCAGCAGGCCGGCGGCGACGACGCCCGACCAGGCGGTAATGCGCTTGATCCCCGGCGGCGCTTTGTCCGCATTGGCCTCCAGGTGCCGCGCACCGCGAACCAAAGTGTTGAGCAGGGCCGACCGGTATCGGGCGTCGCGGCTCGATAAAAGGTACGGCGCATAGGCGGTCCAGAAAAGAATGCGCTCGCCGAGCAGGTCGGGTCGCCACGCCTCGTCGATGCGGGTGCCGTGCGCGAGCAGCCATCGGCCCGCGAGCGCTTCGGCGAGCCGCGCGCCCTTCTCACGCGATGCCGCGGCGGCAAGGTCGCGAAGCCACGAGAAACTCTGCAGCTGTTCGGCCGCCGAGCCGCTGGTCCCGATCGCCGCGAAGTTCATGTCCTTGAGCGTGATCGTTTCGGATCCGACCGTGAACCGGCCGGAAAGCAGCGCCTCTCCGCGTTGCCGGTCGCCCTGGACGTGGTCGCGCGGTACAGCGACCAGCTTCAGCGGCTGTTTGCTCGACCCGAACAGGCGCGCCATCAGCGGGCCCTTGGCGAGCTTCCTGACGACGGCGATCTGAGCCGCGGCGTCGGCGCTCATCCGTCTCCCCGAAGCGAGCGGATGTTGGCTGCATAGGCGTCCGGCCCGCCGCGAAACGCAGCCGTTCCGGCGACGAGGACCGTCGCGCCGGCATCGACCGCCTGAGGCGCCGTCGCGGCGTCGATCCCGCCGTCCACCTCGATGTCGACGGTGAGTCCCTCCTTGGCGACGCGATTGGCGATTGCTTCGATCTTCTTCAGCTGGCTGGTAATGAATTTCTGCCCGCCGAAACCCGGGTTGACGCTCATCACGAGGACGAGGTCAATTTCCTCGAGCACATAATCGAGCATCTTTGCGGGAGTCGCTGGATTGAGCGAAACGCCCGCCTTCTTGCCGAGACCTTTGATACGCTGGATCGTGCGGTGAAGGTGCGGCCCCGCCTCTGGGTGGACGGTGATGATGTCGGCGCCCGCCTCGGCAAAGGCATCGAGGAAATTGTCGATCGGCGAGATCATCAGATGGACGTCGAAGGGATTGGACGAATGCGGCCGCAGCGCCTTCACGACGCTGGGGCCGATGGTGATGTTCGGCACGAAATGCCCGTCCATGACGTCGACATGGATCCAGTCGGCGCCTGCCTCATCGATTGCGCGCACTTCTTCGCCAAGCCGGGCAAAGTCGGCGGACAGGATCGACGGGGAAATGAGCGGAACAGCCATTACCTCGATTAAGCGCTAACTTGCCTCTCGGACAAGGCGCGCGGCGAAGAAGCCGTCGAGACCGCCCTCGCTTTCCAGCATTCCGGGCAGGATCCGGACCCAGCCTCGCTCGTCTGGCGTCACGACGTCAGGCAATTCCCCGGCGCGCGGCGGATCGACTTTATAATCCGGGTTCGCCGCGAGGAAGGCGTCGATGACCTGTTCGCCCTCCTCGGGCTCGAGCGAACAGACCGAATAGACCAGAGTGCCACCCGGCCGGACCCAGGCGCGGGCGCGGGCGAGCAGGTCGCCTTGCGCTGTCGCGGCCTCGGCAATGTAGCGCGGGCGAACCCGGTAGAGGACTTCCGGATGACGCCGGAAGGTACCCGTCGCGGAGCAGGGTGCGTCGAGGAGCACGGCGTCGAACTGGCGCGGCGCGGTCCATTCGAAGGCGTCGGCGACCTCGACGTCAGCCGTCAGGCCGGTGCGGTCAAGGTTTTCGCTGAGCCGCTTGAGCCGGTTCTGGGAGCGGTCGAGGGCGAGCACGCGATGACCCGCGGCGGCCAACTGCATCGTCTTGCCACCCGGCGCTGCACAGGCATCCAGCACGTCGCCCGTGCTCGGCACGAGGCGCGCCGGAAGCGACGCGGCGAGATCCTGCACCCACCAACGACCCTCGCCGAAGCCGGGCAGTGCGGTGATGGCGCCGGCATCGGTCAGTCGAACGTGGCGGGCGGCGAGGGAGATGCCGCCAGTCTGCCCGGCGAACTCTCTCGCGACAGTCTGGTCGGCGAAGCTGAGATCGAGCGCAGGGCGCCGGACAATCTGGCGTCGTGCAGCCGCAACTACGTCATCGCCCCACGCTTTTCCCCAGCGTAGCTCCACGTCTTCAGGAAGCTCCGGAGCAGCGCTCGCTGCCGGTTCGCTGCGAAGAACGGTGCCGAGCACCCCGTGAACCAGCCGCCGCGGACCGCCATCGACCAAGGGCAAGGCCGTCGCCACCAGTGCATGATCGGGCACGTTGAGCGCCAGCTTCTGCGCAAGCGCCAGCCGAAGCAC
>JAEVYW010000301.1 GCA_023392555.1 Pseudomonadota bacterium
GCCTTCGCGGTGATCCGCGAGACCATCCGCGAGATGGACAAGGTCGCGATCGGGCGTGTGGTGCTGACGAACCGCGAGCACATCATCGCGCTCGAAGCGCGCGACAAAGGCCTGATCGGCACGTTGCTGCGCTATCCCTACGAGGTGCGCGATCCTGCCGAGTATTTTGACGACATCCAGGACGTCAAAGTCACGAAGGATATGCTCGACCTCGCGAAGCATATCGTGAACCAGAAGGCGGGAAATTTCGAGCCCGACAAGTTCGAGGACCACTACGAGACGGCGCTCGTCGACCTCATCAACCAGAAGCGCGCCGGCAAGGTCATCCGGCCTAAGGAGCGGCCGAAGGGCGAGAACGTGGTCGACCTGATGGAGGCGCTTCGCAAGAGCGTCGGAGGCGCTGCGGCTGAAAGCAAGGCTCCGAAGACGCCCGTCAAAAAAGCGAAGAAGGCAGCCGCCGGCCAGAAGGAAATGCTGATGTCCATCGCCGGCAAAAAGCCCGCGAAAGAGACCGCTGCGAAGAAGCCGGCGACGGGGGCCCGGCGGAAGTCGGCGTGAAATATCCCGTGACACCGGACGGGCGCTACTTCGTCGTCCGCGGTCGCCTTTGGCGGATGGCAAACCCCGATCTCGAACAGGACGAGCGAGATGGACTCGTGAAGCGCCTGATGACGGCCAGGCGAGCGGTCCGGGACGCGAAGGCCGCGAACGATCCGGATGCCGAAGCTGCCGCGCATCGCGCGGTCGATCGGGCCAAGCGGGCGCTAGGTGAACGTGGCCCGGTCTGGTGGACGGACGGGGCTCCGGACTACAATCGGCATCTGGCAAAAAACACGCCGTACGCTGCTTGGCACGCTCAGGCCTCGTCCCTCGCGGGTAGGCGCCAGCCATGCCCCGCAAGCTGAAGACCTACCAGACCTCGCTCGGCTTCTACGATTTCGCGATCGCCGCGCCGTCTATGAAAGCGGCATTGGAGGCATGGGGCGCGGGCAGCAACCTTTTCCATCAGGGCTTCGCGAAGGAGTCCGACGATCCTGACGTCGTCGCCGCGACGATGGCCAAGCCGGGCGTGGTGCTGAAGCGCCCAGCGGGATCTAGTGGTCGGTTCGGCGAACATGCCGATTTGCCCGACCTGGAGGAAGCCGGCGCCCCGCAGAAGGGTCGCGGGACCGAGCAGAAGAAGCGCGCGTCCCCGAAGATCAGCGTCGAGGATGCCCGCAAGGCGGCTGCGGAATTCGATCGCGAGCAGAAGCGTCGCGATGCCGAACGTCGCAAGGAGGAGGCGGCGCGCGAGAAGGAAAGGGCTAGGCGGGAAAAACTGGTCGCGAAGGCTGAAGCCGCTCTTGACGAGGCCAAGCAGGAGCACGAAAGCCGAGCCGAGGCTTTCGATGCCGAGCGGCGCGATCTCGAGAAGAGAATCGAGGCCGAGGATGCCCGATGGGAGAGCGAACGGGAGAAGCTGAAGGAGGCGCTGCGCCGCGCCCGGGAATAGCCGCCATTTCATGCGGTGATCCTGCTCGTGCAGGTGACTGAGTCAGACGATCATCGGACGAAAGTTACGCTCCGCCAGTGCGCTCTGCGATGAAGCGAATGACGAACTCGGATGCCGAGAGGGGAAAGAATCCGTAACCCACGGATGCCAGAAGCTTCCGATGAGCGGTCCTATCCGCTTCGCCTTCCCAAAGTTCGGCGTATGCGAAGAGGATTTCGGTTTCGACCTGGTCCGCGGTGGCGACTAGGCGACGGAAGCTTTTCGCGGCCCGGGCGCTGCGGGCGTCGCGCGACCGCCCAGATTGCCAGAGAGCATACTCGAGCATCTCGCGCAGTGTCTCGCGGACGATTTCGGCTTGCACGGCGGCACCCCGTCCGAAACGCCGGCATCAGTTTTGATCCATCTCGGCCGATCGTTGCATTAACTTAGGTTGTGCGCAGCCAACATGCGGTCTGCGACTTTCGTGGGAGGCCGGGAGCACCGGTGCCGTCCGCCGGGTCAGATGTCGTCCGGAAGACACTCCGGACAGGTGTCGCCGACGCTGTCGAGGACGTCGCGCATTTCGACGACGGCTGCGTCTGGGGTGACGCCTTGCGGCGGATGCTGGCGAGCGATGGCAAATGCTCGTTCGCGGGCGTGCGGGTCGGCCCCGTCCTTCGCCCAACCGTGTTCTTCGCATTCGTGGATGGCGCCGGCTTCCTGCAACACCTCGGTCGCCCATCCCCGTAGCGTGCGGATCGCCAGTCGTCGCTCCTTCGTCATCAGCATCGAGATCGCTCCCATCTGGACGAATCCTTCCGCCCACCTTTTGGTTCCGACGGATTAGCACGGGGCAGGGGATTCGCGGCAGGGTCGGCTGGAGTTCGTCCACCTGTTCCGCGAGTTAGAACTCCTGCAAGCGAACCACCTTGCGGGCTGAGGAGGTTGCCGATGCGTTCGTTGTCATCGAAAGATGCCGCGAGGAACCGGCGCGCATCACGACCGGTTCTCTGTTGCACAGTGGAAGGAGACGCAACGATGGACATGAAGGAATCCTCCGCCATGACGGAAGCGTCCGGCCTGGTGAGCGACCACGAAGGCGCCGAGCTGGCCGCCGGCGGGAAGACGGCGGGTGCTCGCACGCTGGCGATGCCGATGGAAGACGATGTCATGCGCTGGGCCGATCACTTGCGCGACGTGGCAGTGAAGGCACCGCTGAGATCCCTTCTTGCGGCGTTTGTGCTCGGCGTCTGGTTTGCGCGCCGGCGCTAGGGCGACTCGGCTCCGTGGGCTGCCCGCCCGGAGCGGGGCAGAGCGTCAACGGCCCGCGCGAGTAGCTGCCGCGCCCGGTTAACCATCGCGATTCCTTGCGGAAAAAAATTTTCGCGGCGGGGCTTGAATCTTTTCTTAGTTTGCTGAATTTTCTCGCCGTCGTCATACGACGATCGGGATGCCGTCAGGGTCCCGCAACTTGAGACGGGCACCGGTCGTGTCCGGTGCCGCTCGTACCCATTTTGCTCCCAGGAGGATCTGGCTATGCGCGCTGTTGATTTTTCGCCCCTATTCCGGTCAGCCATCGGCTTCGACCGTCTGTTCGACCTCGCCGAAGCCGCCCAGCGCGCGGGCGAGGAGACCTATCCCCCCTACAACATCGAACGTCTCGACGAGAACCGCTTCCAGATCTCGGTCGCGCTCGCCGGCTTCACGCCGGAGGAGGTCGCGCTGACGGTCGAGCAGAACGTCCTGACGCTGGAAGGCCACAAGAGCGAGAAGGACGGCAAGACCTTCCTGCACCGCGGCATCTCGGCTCGCAACTTCAAGCGGCAGTTCACGCTCGCCGACCACGTCGAGGTCAAGGGCGCGAGCTTCCAGAACGGGCTGCTCGTCATTGATCTGCAGCGCGAGATTCCGGAAGCGATGAAGCCGCGCCGCGTCGCGATCAGCGGCACGGCGCCGAGCAACGTCACGCAGATCGAATCTAGGGCGGCCTGAGGCCATCCCGCAGCTCAATGACCAAGCCGCGCGGGAATA
>JAEVYW010000086.1 GCA_023392555.1 Pseudomonadota bacterium
CCGCAAGCTGGCGGAGGCTGAGTGATGGCACACCGCATCCTCCAGTCCGAGGGCGACCGCGCCGCGTTCATCCGCCTGCTCGCCACGCTCAAGCTGCCGCTCACGGTCGAGTGGCAGCCGGGCCGCGACCGGACGCTCGATCAGAACCGCCTTCAGTTCCTATGGGCGAAGGAAGCCGCCGAGCAGCGGGGCGACATGACCGCCGACGAGGTGCGCTGCGAATGGAAGCTGCACCACGGCGTGCCGATCCTGCGCGACGACAGCGCCGACTTCCGCGAGATCTACGACGCCGCCATCAAGCCGCTGCCGTACCCGCAGAAGCTGCTGGCGATGCGCTTCATCCCCGTGACCAGCGAGATGAACGTGCGCCAGATGGTCCGCTATCTCGACACGGTGCAGCGCGAGTGTCTGGAGCAGGGCTTCAGGCTGACCGAGCCGGACCCGGACCTCGCCGCATATCAAGCGCGCTACCGCATCGACGCCGCGCGCACCCGCGAAGCAGCCTGAGGGGGAAGAAACCGATGTTCGACTGGATCATCCACCGCGACGTTCGCGACACCATCGCCTCGCTCGACAACCACCCCGAGGAATGGACACAGAACTTCGGCACGCTCGACCATAAAGGCGGGCTTTCCGTCTGGCGGCACAACCGCGCCTACGGCGTCGAGATCCTTTACCGCGGCAGCCACATCTGGGGCGGCGTAACCCTGCTGTCCACCTTCGGCCTGAGCCCGAGCCATTGGGCGCTGAGCAACGCCATCGGCCGCTGGCAGCGCCGCAACGCCTCCATCGCTGATTTGCTCGCCGGCTGAGGGGACAACCAATGCACACCCGTCGCATCCACATCGCCAACGAGATCGGCTTTCGGCCTTTCGCCTACCGGGACGCGCTGGATTGCTCCCCGCCGTTCCGCGCCTCGCGCACGCTCGCCCGACTTCTGCGCACCTACCGGCAGGGTCAGGACGCCCCTGCCCCAAGGTCATGGTTCCAGCGGCTGGTGGGGAAGGTGGCGGCGTGATGGCGTCGGTATCTGGCGATTGCGCTTCGCGCACCGTCGCTTTCGTCGCTTCGCGATCGAGCCGGTTCCCGTCTCGACCAAAGGCTTCAATCGACTATCGGAAAGGAACGCGCATGACTCGGCCCGGTCGTGATCCAGACCGCGTGCATTGCGAGCACTACTCGCCCGGCATGATGACCGCGCCGAGGGGCAAGATGCTCTGCCGCGCCCTCATCAATCCGGTGACCGCGTACAACAACGGCGAGACGTCCGGCTGGGTCAAGGTTGCGCCATGCTTCGGACGGAGTGGCGCGGCCATCTGCCCCAAAGCCGAATATCCGACGCCGGAACAGGTTGCCGAGCGCGAAGCGGCAATGGAGCGCCGCATGAAGCAGGTCGTATCCGCCATCGCGATCATCCGCCCTGCCGTCATCACGCACCACAAGGCGACCGGCGAGAGCAGCGGCAAGATGGACTGCCCCGAGTGCAAGCGGGCGGGCGGCGTCCATTGGTCTCGCTCAAATTACAACGGTCATATCCACGCCCAGTGCGAGACGGACGACTGCATCGGGTGGATGGAATGACCACCCCCGATAGTGGATCGAAGCCCGGCAGGGCCGAGACCGCAGGGCTCGGCGCGCAGCGCGAGAGCCGCGGTGCTGCGGAGCAGCAATCGCCAGAAGCTGACGGAGTCTCACAGATGACAGAGAGCGACCAGAGCGAACTGCGGGCTTGCCCGTTCTGTGGCGACCGCGACGAGTTCAATCCGTCGATCTCGCCGAGCTACAGCTATAAGGAGCCCGGCGATCCTGAGAAGGGCACGATCGGCAACCCTGCAGCTGGTTTGGAGCAGAGCGGTTGCTACGTCGAGTGCGACAAGTGCGGCGCGTGCGGCGCGAACAAGCCCACCAAGAAGGGGGCCATCGCCGCCTGGAACCGCCGCGCCCTCTCTGCCGCCCCTGTCGCCGACGAAAGCCTGCGAAAGGCGCTGACCGACACGACGCAGATGCTCGACGGCTTCCTCGACGAGGCGTGGATGCCAGATGCCGAAAAGGCAGCGCTTGCGGTCCAGATTGAAACCAACCGCGCCTCGCTCAGCAAGGGAGGCTCACGATGAAGTGGGAAATCTTCACGCTGGCGAACCCGCCGGCCGACGACACATGCGCGCTTGTCTGCTGGCTGGGCGAGGCCACCGCCACGTCCGAGCGCGGCACGCAGTTCTATGACGTGGCGTACTACGACGCGGAAGCGCGCCGCTGGAACGACACCGAGCGCCGCCCCCTTTCGGACGTCTCGAACTACGCCGTGATCTCCGATCCGTTCGGCGGAGTCTCACATGCAGAATGACGTAGCGAAGATCGCCGCGGCTGATTTCAACGCCGGCTACCTGATCGCGGTCGCCAACATCGTGAACCTGCACGGCGAGGACACGATCGCCGAGGACGTTCTGCGCCAGCTCGGGACCGACGCATCGGTGCTGAAAGGTCTGGACCTGTCCGACTACGACCTCAAGCCGCTCCGCGCGCTGTTCCGCGAGATCGAGCGGAAAGACGCCATCCTCGTCCGCGCTCTCAGAAAGGCTGTAGCATGACCGACGTAGCGACCATTGCATCATCACTAACCG
>JAEVYW010000321.1 GCA_023392555.1 Pseudomonadota bacterium
ATTTGGTGATGTCGCCGGCACCGAGGCAAATGACGAGGTCGCCTGGCCCCGCGAGATCGCGAAGCGCACCGCTGAGCTCGTCGAGGTCTTGGACCGATCGGACCATGCGATGCCCGCGCGAGCGCAGGCCCTCGACGAGGGCTTCGGAGTCCGCCCCCTCGATCGGCTGCTCTCCCGCAGCATAGACCGGCGTCACAAACACCACGTCTGCGTCGTTGAAGGCGTTCTGGAAGTCTTCCATCAAGGACTGCAGGCGCGTGTAGCGGTGTGGCTGCATCACGGCGATCACTCGCTCGTCAGCGCTCTCGCGAGCCGCGCCGAGCACCGCGCGAATTTCGACGGGGTGGTGGGCGTAATCGTCGACGATTGTCACGCCATCGATCTCACCGACCTTGGTGAAGCGCCGCTTGACCCCGTCGAAACGGCCGAAGCCATCCCGGATCTGGTCGTCGTTGAGCCCAAGCTCAATGCCGACCGCGATCGCCGCCAGCGCATTCTGCACATTGTGCCGGCCCGGCATGGGCACGAACACGTCGGCGATGGTCCGCCGCGACCCGTCGCGCTCCAGCACGACCGCGTCGAACCGCGTGCCGCCGCCCTCGGCCCGCGCATTGTCCGCGCGAAGGTCGGCAAGCGCCGAATAGCCATATGTCACAATCCGCCGGTCGCGGATGCGCGAGAGGATGTTCTGAACTTCGGGATGATCGACGCACAGGACCGCGAGACCGTAGAACGGGACGTTCTCGATGAACTCGCAATAGGCCTTCTTGACCTCGTCGAAGCCGCCGTAATGCTCGAGATGTTCGGGATCGATGTTGGTGACGACCGCGATCGTCCCGTCGAGGCGGAGGAAACTCCCGTCGCTCTCGTCGGCCTCGACCACCATCCAGTCGCTTTTGCCGAGGCGGGCGTTGGATCCGTAGCGGTTGATGATCCCGCCGTTGATCACGGTCGGGTCGACCCCGCCTGCATCGAGCAGAGCGGCGATCATCGACGTCGTCGTGGTCTTGCCATGCGTGCCGGCGACCGCGATCGTCTTTTGCATGCGCATCAGCTCGGCGAGCATCTCCGCGCGCTTGACGATCGGCAGGCGGCGCTCGACCGCAGCTTCGACTTCCGGATTGCCGCGGCTGACTGCCGAGGAAATGACGACGACTGCAGCATCGCCAAGGTTCTCCGCCGCCTGACCGATCATCACCTTGATGCCGAGCTTGCGCAGCCCCTCCACCACATAGCCTTCGGCGATGTCGGAGCCCTGCACGGTATAGCCGAGCTGGTGCATGACCTCGGCGATCCCGGACATGCCGATGCCGCCGATGCCGACGAAATGGATGGTCCCGATGTCGGTACCGAGCGCCTTCAACATTGACGCGTCCTCAAGCCGGAACGCCGTCGACGGGCGCTTCGGCCGCGACGCGCGGTGTCAGCACCGGACCGACCGCAACGGGAGCGAGCCCCCCGCCAACACGCTCAACCAGGTCGGCGAGATCGCTCGCGGCATGTGGACGTCCCACCGAAAGCGCGCGGCCAGCAGCGTTGATCAGCGCCTGCGGATCGTGAGCCATGACCTCGATCTGTCTCGCGAGGACCTGCGGCGTGAACTGCGGCTGCGCGATCGACCGAGCGCCGCCCGCCTGGGTGATGTCGCGAGCGTTCGCCGTCTGGTGATCGTCAGTCGCCGATGGATAGGGCACGAGGATTGCGGGTCGGCCGGCAGCAGTCAGCTCCGCAACCGTCGAGGCACCGGACCGCCCGATGAAGAGGTGCGACTCCTCGAGCTTGCCCGGCATGTCCTCGAGATAGGTGTAGACCTCTGCCGGAATGCCGAGTTCGGAATAGCGCTTGCGGACATGGTCGATATCGTCAGGCCGGCATTGCTGGACCACCTGAAGCCGAAGCCGCAACGAAGGCGTCAGCAAACCCAGCCCCTCCGGCACCACCTGGCTGAGCACAGTCGCGCCCTGGCTCCCGCCGGTGACGAGAATGCGAAACGGCGAATATTCGTCGAAAGCCGGAAATGGCGCTTCGCCCAGCCGGGCGATCTCGTCGCGCACCGGATTGCCAACGAGGACCACCTTCTTCGCGTAACGGCTCTTGATCCGTTCGACTTCGGAATAAGCGGTCCCAATGGCGACCGCTTCACCCGCAAGGAAGCGGTTGGCGCGGCCGAGCACCGCATTCTGCTCATGGAGCACGGTCGGGATCTTCGCAGCGCTCGCGGCGAGCACCGCGGGCACCGCGGGATAGCCGCCGAAGCCGACCACTGCGTCGGGACGATGATCCTTGTAGAGCTTGCGCGCCTGCCGCCGCCCTTCCAGCAGCGACTTGATGCCGCGCGCGAGGCCCAATGGGCTGCGCATCAGTCGCCCAGCCGGAAGGATGTGCACAGGCACGCCGCCGAACAAACCCGGGAAGCGCGCACCGCGGCTGTCGGTGATCAGCAGGACGCCGTGGCCGCGCTTCTTCAGCTCTGCGGCAAGCGAATGGGCCGGGATCATGTGGCCACCGGTACCACCGGCGGCGAGGACGAAATTCATGAAGGCAGTCTCACGCGCTTTGGGGCTCCCCACTCCATTTCACGACGTAGGGTGAGCGGCTCAGATACGGGTTTCGCCGCGTGAATGCGAGCAGCAAGCCCATGCCGATCGAAAGCGCGAGCATCGAGCTTCCGCCGTAGCTGATGAATGGAAGCGTCATGCCCTTGGACGGAGCGATCTGGACGTTGACCGCCATGTTGATCAGCGCCTGCAACCCGAACTCGATGACAAGACCTGCGGCGGCGAGAATGGCGAAGCTGTTCTCCTCGTCGAGCAGCTTGATCAGCACGCGCGCGACGATCGTCAGGTAGAGAAGCGCGATGGCGAGACAGGCGATCAGCCCGAACTCCTCGCCGATGACCGAGAAGATATAGTCGGTGTGCGGCTCTGGAAGGCCGAACTTCCGAGTGCCCGCGCCCGGGCCCATCCCGAACAGGCCGCCCGCGGTCAGCGTGCGCATGGCGTTCTCGACCTGGAAATTGTCCCCTTCGCCGAACAGGAAGCCGTCGATGCGGACGGTCGCAACCGGATAGAAGAAGTACGCAAGGATCACCGCGATGATCCCGACAACCGCCAGCGCGCCAAGGATGCGCAAGTTGAGGCCG
>JAEVYW010000167.1 GCA_023392555.1 Pseudomonadota bacterium
CCGTTAAGGAAGGCCAGGCCGACGCCGCCGTTTCAGGCGGGAACACCGGCGCATTGATGGCCATGTCGAAGCTCGCGCTTCGAACCATGCCCGGCATCGACCGCCCCGCCCTTGCCGCTTTGCTGCCGACGTTGGGCGACCAGGATTGTGTGATGCTCGACCTCGGCGCCAACACCGAGTGCGACGCCCAAAACCTGGTTCAGTTCGCGGTCATGGGCTCGGCCTATGCACGCACCGTGCTTGGCGTATCGAAGCCGCGGGTGAAGTTGCTCAACATCGGGACCGAGGAGCTCAAGGGCACCGACGAGCTCAAGGAGGCAGCCGCGCTGCTGCGTGAAGCGGATTACCTGCCGCTGCGCTTCGACGGCTTCACCGAGGGCGACCAGCTTTCGCGCGGCAATGTCGACGTGGTCGTGACCGACGGTTTTTCGGGCAACATCGCTCTCAAGACCGCCGAAGGCACTGCGCGCTTCGTCACGGACCTGCTGCGCCGGGCGTTCAAGAGCTCGCTTCGGTCCAAGGCCGGGTTTGCCCTCTCGAAGCCGGCGCTGAACCTGCTCAAGGTCCATCTCGATCCCAACAACCACAATGGCGCGGTCTTCCTTGGCCTGAACGGCCTCGTCGTGAAGAGCCACGGCGGAGCCAATCCCAAGGGTGTCGCCAACGCCATCAACGTCGCGGCAAGCATGGTCCGCAACGACATCACGCGGAAGATCGGCGACGACCTCGACAATTTCCGCGCTCACGCATTCAACGAGGCTGCGCAGTGATCGCCCGTTCCGTTATCGCCGGCGTCGGTTCGGCACTTCCCAGCCGCCGCGTCGACAATGCCGAGCTTGCGGCTCAGGTCGACACCTCCGACGAATGGATCATCGAGCGCACCGGCATTCGCACGCGCTATATCGCCGGTGACGGCGAGACGACCGCGAGCCTTGCCACCGAGGCGGCCCGCGCCGCGCTCGAGCATGCCGGGATCGCCGCTTCGGAAGTGGACGTCATCGTCCTTGCGACCGCCACGCCCGACCAGACCTTTCCGTCGTCGGCAACCAAGGTCCAGGCCGCGCTGGGCATTCCCGACTGCGTCGCGTTCGACGTGCACGCGGTGTGCACCGGCTTCCTTTACGCGCTGACGGTCGCCGATTCGATGCTCCGATCGGGCAGCGGCCGCACTGCCTTGGTCATCGGTGCCGAGACCTTCAGCCGCATCCTCGATTGGGAAGACCGCACGACCTGCGTCCTGTTCGGCGACGGCGCAGGCGCGCTCGTACTGCGGTCCGAAGACGGCGCCGACGGGATCATGGCGACAAAGCTCCACGCCGACGGTCGCCATAATGACCTGCTGTTCGTGGACGGTGGTCCCTCGACCACGGGCACGGTCGGCAAGCTCCGCATGAAGGGCCGCGAAGTCTTCCGCCACGCTGTCGTCAATCTCGCGAACGTCATGAGCGAAGTGCTCGGCGACGCCGGCCTCAAGGCCGAGGACGTCGACTGGGTCGTGCCGCACCAGGCGAATGCACGGATCCTCGATGCAACCGCCAAGAAGCTCGGGCTTCCGGCGGAAAAAGTCGTGGTGACGGTCGATCAGCACGCAAATACGTCGGCGGCGTCGGTTCCGCTTGCATTGGATACGGCAGTAAAGGATGGTCGTATAAAGCGCGGCGACATCGTCGTGCTTGAAGCTATGGGCGGCGGCTTTACATGGGGGGCAGCCGTCCTCAGGTATTGAAAAGACGTAAGAATCAGTCGAATGTCACGTTGCCGACACGGTTCGGGTGCGTTACGGAATAACAGCAGCCGCAAGGGGAATGCGGCTTGAAAAGCGGGAGATCCTGATGGCCGACCTCGGCATCGCGCGGATGAGCAACGATATGGATGTTGAAGGCACGCTGACCCGGGCCGATCTGGCGGACGTTGTTCACAACAAGCTTGGCCTGTCGCGCGCCGAATCCGCGGGCGTCGTGGAGCGCGTGCTTCATCACATGTGCCATTCCCTGTCTGAGGGAAAGAATGTGAAGATCTCGGGCTTCGGGAGCTTCATCCTGCGCGACAAGGGCGAGCGCATCGGCCGCAACCCCAAGACCGGCGTCGAGGTCGCAATTGCGCCGCGCCGGGTGATGACCTTCCGCGCAAGCCAGATCATGCGCGACAGGATCGCGAGATAATCATGCAGGCCGCGACGGGCGAAAAGGCTCCGGGCGCGTTCAAAACCATCGGCGAACTCTCCGCCGAGCTCGGCGTGGCGCAGCACATCCTGCGCTATTGGGAAAGCAAGTTCCCGCAATTGAAGCCGCTACAGCGCGCCGGCAATCGCCGTTACTATCGCCCGGCCGACGTCGAGCTTGCGCGGACGATCCACCGACTGCTCAACCAAGAAGGCTACACCGTCCGCGGCGTGCAGAAGGTTCTGCGGTCGAAAGACGGCGGCAGCGTCGTTCCCGAGCCGCGGCTGGTTGTCGCAGAGGCCGCGCCATCTGCGCCTTCGAACGGCGGACTCGATGTGGCGCGCCTCAGTGCCCTTCGCGACCGCCTCGCTTCAGCCCTCGAAGACTGAGTCCTTTTCCGTGATCGGTACCGCCGATCGCCCTTGAGCGGCGACGTGCGCGATCGCTTCGTCGAGCGGAATACGCCGGATCGCAACGCCGGCCGGAAACGCGGACAGCAAACGCGATGGCATCGCGGCTGACAGGATGACGAAGGTGCCCTTGTCACCCGCGCGGCGGATCAGGCGGCCGAACGCTTGGGCCAACCGAGCGCGGACCACCGCGTCGTCATAGGTGCTTCCGCCACCCGCCATCCGACGCGCCGCGTGCAGCACCGTAGGCCGCGGCCACGGCACACGCTCCATCACGACGAGCCGCAGCGATTCGCCCGGAACATCAACGCCGTCGCGAAGAGCGTCGGTGCCGAGCAGTGACGCACGCGGATCGTCGCGGAAGATGTCGACCAAAGTACCGGGATCGATCGGGTCGACGTGCTGCGCCAGCAGCGGCAGTCCGGCGCGCGCCAGTCGATCGGCGATGCGCGAATGCACCGCCTTCAGCCGCGCGATTGCCGTGAACAAACCAAGCGTTCCGCCGCCCGCAGCCTCGATCAGCCGGGCATAGGCTCCAGCGAGCGCAGCAGTGTCGCCGGGCTTCACGTCGGTGACGATCAGCACTTCAGAATTAGCGGCGTAGTCGAACGGGCTCTCCGCCTCGAAGCGTCCAGCAGTGCCATCGAGATGCGCCGCCCCCGTGCGTGCCTCGGCCCGCGCCCAGCTGCCGTCGCCGCCGCGCAGGGTGGCAGAGGTGACGAGGACGCCCTGAGCCGGCGCCAGCACCGCGCGCGCCAGCGGTCTCGTCGGGTCGAGCCAGCGACGATGGATTGCGACGTCGAACTCGCGACCCTCGACCCGGTCGATCGCCAGCCAGTCGACGAATTCCGGATCGGCGGTACCGCCTATCCGTGCCAGCAAAGCGATCCACGCAGACAGGATCTCCCGTCGCCACGACAGTCCGTTGATCGCTCCATCGACGCGAGCCCGGGCCTGTGAATCCAGCCAATCGGGCGCGTCTTCGAGCACCGCCTCCAGCCGCCGGCCGAGCGCCGCGAGCGGCTTCTGCAGAGCCTCCAAT
>JAEVYW010000267.1 GCA_023392555.1 Pseudomonadota bacterium
GGGAAGGCCGGGATGTTCCGGCTTCGCCTGTGGTCCACCCCGTGCGCATTCCCTTGCACGCGGGACTGCGGGTGCCAGCCGGCACCCGGCCTTCCCTGCGCCCTTTGTGTTCCAAGGGCGGCAAGCGTGAAGCAAAGCTCGGGCAAAACCTGCCGCGAGATCGCGGAGTCGCGCCGGGAACCTCGGTGATTCAAGGGGAATCGTGAAATTGGAATCGGCTCAGGAACCTGCGCGCGGCGGGCCTGATTTAAGCCTCATCCTTTCCGGATTTGCGGCCTATTGCCACCCAACTCTTCGACGAGATTGCAAACAGTAAGGCGTTGCGTAGGGCGTAACCGGGAGACCAGGATGGGCAACCGAACCGCAAAGTTCATTTCAGCCGTCATCGGCAGCATCATTGCAGGAGTGCCGCTCACCGCGGTCTCACAGAGCGCACCGAGCACGCAGAGCGCGGCAAGCGACTGCCTCGCCTCGCCCAAGGGAACCGCGCCGCAGGGGCAGCATTGGTTCTATCGCGTCGAGCGCAGCACCAAGCGGCAATGCTGGTATCTGCGCGAAGCCGGCGCCAAGGCCGCGCCAGCGACTCAGACGTCCTCGCCAGCGACACAAACGGCCGCGCCGGCGACGCAGGTCGCGGAAGCAACGCCTACACCGTCGAACGAAAGGCCGACGTCACACTCCGTCCAGGACGCGCGAGCCGAATTCCCGCTGCCGCAAACCGCTCCCGCGCGCGCCGTGACGGCGCCTGCACCGACCGCAGCGGCACCGGCCCAGCCGCAGGCCGCAGTCAGCGACACTGGCAGCAATCAAGCCGCCGTCGAGGCGCGCCAGCCGGACCCGGCAATGGTCTCGGTCACGCCTGCCCCGCCCCCGATCGTGGTCACGCCGAAGTTCGTCGATGCCAAGCCGGTGTCGAAACTGCCGGCTGCAGCTTCTGCCGGCACGATGACGCTGGCTTCGGCGGATGTCTCGGCGGACAGGCCGGCCGGTTCGCTGCAGACGCTTCTGCTCGTGATCGTCGGTGCGCTCGCGCTGGCTGGCCTCCTCGCCAGCGTGATCTACCGTATCGCCGGATCGCGGCTGCGCGTTGCAGCCATAGACGGTCATCGCCGCGTCAATTGGGACAGGTTCGAGCCGCCGGCAGACGACAGGCGCGCGCCCTGGATGTCGGAGCCGGCCGCGGACTTCACGCCCCGGGCACAGCGCCCTCGCCCGGTCGATTTCGACCTCGCGCCCCCTATTGCGATCACGCCGGCCGCGGCGACCGAGACGACCGCAATCAGCGATGCGCACCCCGAGCCCTTGGTTGCCGACATCCCGGCACGCGACGACGGGCCCGAACAGGTCGAGCATCTTCCGCCGCAGGAGGATCAAGTCACGCTTCAGGCCGATCCGATCGAAGCGCTGGTCGCGCTCAGTGATGCGCCCGACGCGGAGGCCGAACATTCCGACACTGAAGCCGTTAATATCGACGCCATCACCGCGATCCTGGAACGGCTCGCGCAGGAAGGACCGCGGCTCGTTGAGCCCCGTGCATTGTCGAGCGACGTCGAAGCCGGTTCGCGCCAGGACAGTGCGTCTATGCTGGAATTCAGGGCCCCGCTCCGATTCCATCGGAACGAAAACGACTCTAGCCCTGAAGCTGACCTTGCAGACTTCGTACAAAGCCGACTAGCCCGATCCGCCGCTCGCGCTTGAGCCGCTCGGCTTTCAGGATCGACTGCACTTCGGCGAAGGCTTCGTCGACGTTGCGGTTGATGACGATGTAATCGTACTCGGCCCAGTGGCTCATCTCGTCGCTGGCGCGGCTCATCCGCCCGCGGATCACCTCGTCGGAATCCTGTGCGCGCGAATGCAGTCGCTTCTCGAGATCGGCGGCCGAGGGCGGCAGGATGAAGACGCGAACCACATCGACGCTCGCCTTCTGGTGCAGTTGCTGTGTGCCCTGCCAGTCGATGTCGAAGAGAACGTCCTGCCCGGCCGTCAGCGCCGCCTCCACCGGAGCACGCGGCGTCCCGTAGAGATTGTCAAACACGGTCGCCCATTCGAGCAGTTCGCCCTGCTCCACCATCGTCTTGAACCTGGGCTTGTCGACGAAGAAATAGTCGCGCCCCTCAACCTCTCCTGGCCGCATCTGACGGGTGGTCGCCGACACTGACATCTTCAGGCCGGGCTCGCCCTGGAGCAGCATGCGCGACAACGTCGTCTTGCCCGCGCCCGATGGCGAGGACAGCACGAACATCAATCCGCGACGCTCGACTCCATCAGTTCCGTGCCCACCGGTCGCCATCGATCACTCCAGGTTCTGAACCTGCTCGCGGAACTGCTCGACCACGTTCTTCATGGCGAGGCCCGTATTGGTCAGCTCGATGTCGTTCGACTTCGAGCAGCAGGTGTTGACTTCGCGGTGAAACTCCTGCGCCAGGAAATCCAGCTTGCGGCCGACCGGACCGCCCTTGCCGATCAGCTCGCGCGCCTGCGCGATGTGGGACGCGATGCGGTCGAGCTCCTCGCGGATGTCGGCCTTGGTCGCGATCAGGATCGCCTCCTGCATCAGGCGGTCGGAGTCGAAACGGTCGGAGGTGTCGAGCAGCGTCGCGATCTGCTCGGCGAGCCGGGCCTTGATCGCCTCTGGCTTGCGCCCGGGCGCGGCCTCTGCCTTCTTCGCCAGCGCCTCGACCTCGTTGACGCGCTGCGTCAGGATCTGTCCGAGCGATGTCCCCTCGCGCTTGCGCATCTCGACGAGATCGGCCAGCGCCTTGTCGAAGGCTTCGGCTGCCGCGGCGCGTGCGGCCTTGTCCTCGTCCTCGTTACCCTCGGGCTCGGCAACCTCGATCACGCCCTTGATGGCGAGCAGGCCGTCAACGCTGGGCGCCACCGCATCGACCTTGGCGGCGATCACGGAGGCTGCCTGCAGGACGGCGTTGAGCACGTCCTCGTTGACGCGGACGGTGGCGACGGCGTTGGCGCGCTTGACGGTGAGATTGGCGTAGACGGTGCCGCGCACCAAAACCTCGGCGGCTCGCTTCTTGGCGTGGGCCTCGAGTTCATCGAACCCCTGCGGCAGCCGCACCCGCAGGTCAAAGCCCTTGGCGTTGACCGACTTCAATTCCCATTCGAACGTATACGGCCCGCTTGCGCCGTGGCTTCGGGCAAAGCCGGTCATGGACGACAGCGCCATCAGATGAGATTCTCCGGACAAGTGAAATTCGCGAGGCCTTCAGCCTACGCGAATCTTAAGACCATTTTGCCGCAAAGCGGCACCCCGTGCCACCGCAGGGCGGGTCCGCCGCTAGCGCTGGATCACCGGCGGCGACGGCTGCAC
>JAEVYW010000273.1 GCA_023392555.1 Pseudomonadota bacterium
GGGCCGCGGCTACGTGCTGCGCGATCCGGACGAAGTTTCGGAGCCGGAGCCTCAGATCGAGGCGGCTTGAAAGGAGATACCCGGAGGGGTGGGTGAAGAGGCGGGGCGCTGAACCAGCGCTCCGCCTTTTTCATTGAAGCAGAACGATCGTCATTCCCGCGAAAGCGGGAACCCAGCAGAGATGAAATGCAGCCGGACTCGATACCAACCGTTTATCTACTCGCGTCGCGGCGCAACGGAACGCTTTACGTTGGCGTCACCTCAGACTTGATGGCGCGCCTGTGGCAGCATCGGACGGGAGCAGTGGCCGGCTTCACACGCGATTACGACGTGAAGCGCCTCGTTTGGTTTGAACAGCACGCGACCATGGACAGCGCGATTACTCGCGAGAAGCGGATCAAGAAATGGAATCGCGCCTGGAAGCTTGAGCTTATCGAGGCCGACAACGCCGAATGGCGCGATCTCGCGCAAGATCTCGGATTTGAGCCGCTTTAAACTGGGTTCCCGCTTTCGCGGGAATGACGAGTTGGAGGCTAAGCGTCGATCAGGATCCGGCTGCGCGGCGGGCGCGAGGGGAGCACGATTTCGTCGCTCGCGGCTTCTTCGACATCGTCGACCGGCCGCCAGCCGTCGCGGCCGAGACGTTCGAGCGGGCGGAAGCGGGTCTTGTAGGCCATGCGCGGTGAGCCCTCGACCCAATAGCCGAGGTAGACATAGGGCAGCCCTGCCCGCGCCGCGCGAACGATATGGTCGAGAATGATGTAGGTGCCCAGGCCCTTCCGCGATCCTTCACCCGTGTCGAAGAAACTGTAGATCATCGACAGGCCGTCGCCCTGCTGGTCGCTGAGGCAGGCACCGACGAGCTTGCCCGGCCGGCCATCCTTCGACGGCTCGCGATATTCGACGATGTAGGTGCGGACCGGCGTCTGCTCGACCATGTCGGCAAAGTCGCTCTCGTCCATCTCCGCCATGCCGCCTCCAGGATGGCGGACCTCTAGATAGCGCTGGAGGAGCTCATATTGCTCGTCGGTCGTCCACGGCTTGCACGCCGTCACTTCCAGGTCGGCGTGGCGGCGGAGCAGTTTTCGTTGGGTCGCCGTCGGCGTGAATTCGGCCGCGAGGACGCGGACGGAAACGCAGGCCGAGCAATCGATGCAGCTTGGTCGATAGGCGACGGACTGGCTGCGGCGGAAGCCGATGCGGCCAAGCGCTTCGTTCAATTCACTGGCGTGGCGTCCCGAAAGCTCGGTGAACACCTTCCGCTCGACCTTGCCCGGCAAATAGGGGCACGGCGAAGGGTTCGTCACGAAGAACTTCGGAAAGCGAAACGGTGCGCTCAAGCGGACTCGCCCTCGAGATGGTTACGAACGTCTTTATGCGACTGGTAAACGCCGTTGAAAAGAGTTGGACCCAAGGAAAGAGGGTTAACGAAACCGCTGTGCCGGAATGGGAAGGTGCGGCGGAAGTTTCCGCTTAATCCAGCGAGGCGCGCTCGACCTGGAATCCGGCCTTTTCCAGCCGGGCGATCACGTCCTCGATCGACTGCGCATCGCGGGCCTCGCACTCGACCTCGATCATCGTGTCCTTGGCCGGCAATCGGCTGAAGACCCGGCTGTGGTTGATCTCGATGATGTTGACGCCGGCCTCGTGGAATTTCGCGGTGATTGCCGCGAGCGCTCCGGGCCGGTCCTGCGCAGCGACGTGAAGCCGTGCGATGCGGCCCTGGCGGACCAGATCGCGGACCAGGACATTGGCGAGCAAATGCGTGTCGATGTTACCGCCGCACAGGATCGTCGCGACCTTCTTCCCCGCATAGCGCTCCGGCTCGGCGAGTATCGCCGCAAGGCCTGAAGCGCCGGCGCCTTCGACCACCGTCTTCTCTATCCCGACCAGCATGGCTACCGCGCGCTCGATCTCGCGCTCCGGAACCAGCTGGATGTCGTTGACCATCTCCTTGAGGATCTGCGACGTAAGCTTGCCCGGCTCCTTGACCGCAATGCCCTCGGCAAGCGTGTCGCCGCCCAAAGGCAGATTGCAGCCGTCCACGGCGCACTTCATCGACGGGTAAATCTCGGCTTCCACGCCGATGAGTTCGATGTCCGGCTTGATCGAGCGCGCCGCGATCGACACGCCAGACATTAGTCCGCCGCCGCCGATCGGAACGACGATCGTGTCGAGATCCGGCGCATCTTCGAGCAGTTCGAGACCGAGCGTCCCGGCGCCGGCGATGATCTGCGGATCGTCGAACGGATGGACGAAGACATAGCCCTTCTCTCGCTCGAGCTGCCGTGCGTAAGCGTAGGCATCGTCGAACATCGGGCCGTGCAGGATGACTTCTGCGCCATGCCCCGCGGTCTGCGTGACTTTGATCGTCGGCGTCGGCTCCGGCATAACGATGACCGTCGGAATGCCGAGCCGGTCGCCGTGATAGGCCACGGCCTGCGCATGATTGCCGGCCGATGCGGCGATCACGCCGCGCTTCCGCTCCTCCGGCGTCAGCTGCAGCAATTTGTTGAGCGCGCCGCGTTCCTTGTAGGCGGCGGTGAACTGAAGGTTCTCGAACTTCAGCCAGACTTCCGCACCGACGATCTCACTCAGCGTGCGGCTCTTGAGCATCGGGGTGCGCACCACGGCGCCGCTGATACGTTCTTCGGCGGCGCGAATGTCTTCGATTGTCGGGGGAGTCATCATCGTGCGCGAGCGCTAGCCCTTCCGCCGCGTCCGAACAATGCTAAGCGCTAGCCATGCACAAGTGCCTTATCGCAGCCGTCGCAGCGCTGCTCGCTTCGCCCGCCTGGTCCAACACGCTCGTGTCCAACGTCAACGGCCTTCAGGTCGGTTCGGACGGCAAGCTGCAGCGCTTTTCGGCGTTGCTGATCGGCGACGACGGCAAGGTCCTGAACACCTTCACGTCGCTCGACACCGTGCGGCTCTCGGTGTCGCAGACTGTGGATGGCGGCGGACGCACCTTGCTCCCCGGCCTGATTGACGGCCACGGGCACATCATGGGCCTTGGTCAGTCCGCGCTCCAGCTCGACCTCGTCGGCACGAGTTCGATTCAGGATCTGCAGCAGCGGTTGCGGACCTACCACG
>JAEVYW010000004.1 GCA_023392555.1 Pseudomonadota bacterium
GCATCGCCCTGAGGCGAAGGATCAAACCCTTGTCGCTCAGCAGCCGAGCCGAAAGGTTGACGGCCATGTTGAAGCCGCGCTGCTTGCGGTTGATTGCAACCGCGCCCGCAATCGCCCGTTCCAGGACGAAATCCGTGAGTTTGCCGATGCGGTCATGCTGCTCCGCAGCGGCGATGAACTCCGATGCTGCGATCGGTCCCTTTTCCGGGTGCGTCCAGCGGGCGAGCGCTTCCGCCCCGATGATCTTGCGGGTCTTCAGGTCGAACTTCGGCTGATAGGCGACCCACACTTCGCCCTTGTCGACGGCATCGTCGAGCTGGCTGAGGATCGACAGCTTCCAGGTTACGTCCTCAAGGGCTTCGGGATCGTAATACTTCCACTTCAGCCCGTCATGCGCGGCTTCGTCGGCTGCGACGAGCGCACTTGCCAGGCGATTGGTCAGCGACCGCCCGCTGCCGATCTCGACGCCGAAGCTGATCGACAGGTCGATCGTCTGGTCGCCAACCCGGGCAGGGTTGCGGAACAGGGCATAAAGCGCCTCGACGTGGCCGCCGAACGGGACGTTGGTGTCCTCGAACCAGGCGAAGATGCCGCCGTCGCCTTCGTAAAGCCTTCGGTCCGGAGCGCCGACGCGGAGCCGCGACACGATCTGCTCGACCAGCTGACGTTCCTGCTCGGGCGGCAGCGCCGATGCGATCTCGGCATAGTTGAGGATCCGGGCGGCGATCAGGGCCTTGTCGCGCCCGCTCTTGTCGGCGCGAAGTGCGTTGAGGTTCGGCAGCCCGGAGGCCGTGTTGACAAGCCCTCGCGTCTTCCACCGGCGCCAGCCGAAACTGGCACCGACGATAGCGAGGGCGAACAGCGCCGGCATGACATCGACGTAGAGGCGCATCGCTTCAAGGCCGATCGGCGCGACGAGGGCGGCAACCGCCGTTGCACCGACGACGATCCCGTTCCGAATGCGGCCGGGTCCGCGAACCGCCGTCACGCAGGCGGCCAAGGCGATGAGCAATGGGAAAATCCAGCCGAAGTAGATCGTCGGTCCGGCCTTCAGTGTTTCGGCGCCGATGATGTGCACGTAAGCACCCGCCATGCGGCCACGGCCCGGGATGAAGTATTGGTCGCCGATGCCTTCCGACGCAGCGCCGATCACGACGTCCTTTCCGGCAACAAGCCTCGGATCGAAACGACCTTTGAGGACATCCGCTGCAGCGATGACCGGGACGGTCGTCGCATCGACCGAATAGTCGGCGATGAATTCACCGCGGATGCGGGGATCCACGTTCGCCAGCTTTGCCGCGAAGGACGGCAAGGTCCGGCCGAGCGCCTCTCGGGAATATTCCAGACGCCAAACCGCGTTCTGATAATTGTAGGCAAGATTGATCAGGGCGAGATCCGCGTTCTTCGCGACGATCGCCGGCGGAATCAGGTCCCGCCTTTGTTCGAGCTGGGTCATTCCGGACCGGGGGCTCACAGCCAAGGTGACATTCCCCGCCTTTTCGACGGCGCGCGCCAAAGCGGCATCGTCGGCCGCATCGCTTCGGCCATTGATGACGAGATCCAGGAAGGTTCTTTTCGCGCCTGCTTCGTCCAGCTTGGTGATCATCTCGGCATATTGCCGGCGCTGCCACGGCCAGCGTCCAAATTCGCGGAGCGCATTATCGTCGATCGCGACAAGAACGATGTCGCCGCTGGCGGGATGAGTGTGGATCCGGTTCCGAGCCGTGCGGAGAATGTCCTCAGGTAGCTCGCCCATGCCCAGCAGGCCGAAGACAAGCGCAGCCACTGCCGTCCAGATCAGCAGCTTCCAACCGGTGGGTTCACCTTCGTTGGCCTTGCGCAAGCGCACCGAGCAAGTTCCCTTCGCGTCTCTCGGTCCGCTCTGCCGTACAAAGGTTATTAAAACGGAAACCTTGGTCCGATTAACGGCGGCGATCTCCTCCGCTTTGGCACTGTCCTACGGCGAAGAGTTCGTGCATGGTCTCGACCCGATGGAGGGCGCCACTGCAGCAGCTTGTCCCTACTCGCGGGTGTTGATGTCCCGCGCCGGTGCCCCTTACGGTCACACAAAAGGCGCTGCTCTCCATGACCTTTGTGACCTTATGACCTTAGAGCAAGCAAGAATGGCGCAAAACTGCCATTGTCTAATTTGACGGGGAGTGCCGATGGACTTCATTTCGATCCTGTCGATTTTCGTTCTGGCCTGTTTCGTCGGCTATTACGTGGTCTGGTCGGTCACTCCGGCGCTTCACACGCCGCTGATGAGCGTCACCAACGCCATCTCCTCGGTGATCATCGTTGGCGCATTGATCGCTGCTGCCTCCGCCGGGAGTGCAACTTCGAGATGGCTCGGGCTAGCTGCGGTCGCATTGGCGAGCGTCAACATCTTCGGCGGCTTCGCAGTCACCCAGCGAATGCTCGCCATGTACAAGAAGAAGGAGCGCTGAGTTGGCTCTCCCGCCTCCGCCATCCCCGCCCGCGGTGCCCCACTACAATGTCGGCGACCCATTGGGCCACGTTGCCCAGCCGAGCTGGGTTCTTCTCGCTTATCTGATCGCGGGCGTTTGCTTCATCCTTGCGCTGCGCGGGCTTTCGAGCCCGGAGAGCAGCCGCCGCGGCAACCGCTTCGGCATGATCGGTATGGCGATCGCGGTCGCGACCACGCTTGCCATCCACGAGATCGCATCACTGCCTGAAATCGCCGGGGCGATCATCGTCGGCGGCGCGATCGGTCTGGTGACCGCGCGACGCATCCAGATGACGGCCATGCCGCAGCTCGTGGCGGCCTTTCACAGCCTAGTCGGTCTTGCGGCCGTTCTGGTCGGCGTCGCGGCCTATCTGAACCCGGACGCGTTCGGCATCGCTGTTGTCGGCTCCGTCAGGACCTCGGGCGACCTGACCAGCATTTCCGCTGTTATTAATCCCGTCAGCCGGATCGAGCTAGGGCTCGGCGTTGCGATCGGTGCCATCACCTTCTCGGGCTCCGTGATCGCCTTCCTCAAGCTTAACGGGAACATGTCGGGCGCGCCGATCCTGCTGCCCGGCCGGCACGTCCTCAATCTCGGCACGCTTGCCGCCATCCTCGCGCTGATCGCCTACTTTACCCAGGACCAGAGCCCGTGGGTGTTCTTCACCATCCTCGGACTCAGCTTCGCCATCGGCTTCCTGCTGATCATCCCGATTGGCGGGGCGGACATGCCGGTCGTGATCTCGATGCTGAACAGCTATTCGGGCTGGGCCGCCGCGGCGATGGGCTTCACGCTGCACAATAGCGCAATGATCATTACTGGCGCGCTCGTCGGGAGCTCGGGCGCGATCCTCAGCTACATCATGTGCCGCGCCATGAACCGGAGCTTCATCTCGGTCATCCTCGGCGGCTTCGGCGGCGACAGCGGCGGCGGCGCGGCCGCGGCGGCGACCGACCGGCCGTGGAAGCGCGGGAGCGCCG
>JAEVYW010000016.1 GCA_023392555.1 Pseudomonadota bacterium
GTCGAGGAGAAGGACTGGCGGACGTTCGTCGGCGGCCTGTCGTTCGAGGACGAAAGCGAATGCCCCATCTTCTTCCAGAAGCAGGTCGAGGGTTTCGGCTCGGTTCGCGTCAACTCGCGTTGCGCGACCGAAGAGGGAGCCGGGCGATGAGCAGCATGCAGAATCGCCGGGCAACCGCCGGCTTCGCAAGCGGCTTCATGACGGTCACCGCGCTGTTCGGCCTTGTGGCTGCGATGACGACGGGCTTTGGGCCGACCCAGACGGAAGCCGGCCCTAAATCCCACGTCCAAGCGGGAGCTGCCCGATGAGACCCGGAACCTTTCATCCGCTGATTGTGGGACTGGTCGTCGGGATCGGCGCTGGACTTGGACTGCGGCGGGCTCCTCGCTCGACGAAGGCCTGGCCCGAGCTCGCCGGCAACTTCGCGCTCTAAGCGGCGCGTAACGATCGAGGCAGCGTACTGCGCTGCCTCCACAACGCCCACGGAACGATGGTCGCGCGCCGCGAGAGGCGTGTGAGCCCTGTGCCTGCGTGAAATCAACCGACAACAGGAGTGACATATGTTTCAAGCGAATAAGCCTTAACGACGCGAAGGATCTCCCCTTCGCACCTGGTCGACCGTGATGAGCGTGATTGCGGCCTTTGCCGCAGTCGGCTCCGCGGTCGACCATGCCGACGCCCGCGGCCCTGGTGGCGGCGGTTTCGGCGGGGGCTTCCGCGGCGGCGGCGGCTTCTCCCGCCCCTCCGGCGGCGGACTCTTCAGCGGCGGCGGAATGCGCGCCCCGCAACAGAGCGGGAACCTGCAGAGGCCAAACCGCTCGGCCAACGCGACCAAGCCAACGGCCAACGGCAGCGGCAATTCGAACCGCCAAACTGCCGCCCGCGGCAATGGCAACACGGGCGTCGCCGGCAGCGGCAACTCCGCCAACGCCAACTCCGGCGTCGTCGGGAGGGGCAACGGGAGCGGTAATGGCAACCATGGCGCCGTGAACAACGGACCGTCAACAACGGCACGGTTGGATCAGGCAACGTCAACACCGGCAATGTGGTCGCCGGCAACGATGTCGACGTGAACGTCAACAGCGGATGGAGCGGCTACGGCTACACCTATCCGGCTGGAACAGGTGCGGTCTACGCGACCGGCGTTGCCATGGGCACGGCGACCACTGCCGCTGTTGCCGGATCCTATTATTCGACGCTTCCGGCGAGCTGCTATCCGTATGCCTACGGCGCGTATCATTACTATTCGTGCTCAGGCACCTGGTACCAACAGACGTACAAGTCCGGATCGACCGTCTATGTCGTCGTATCCGACCCGACGAAAAAGTGACCACTCGGCCCCCCAATGCGGCGGCCGCGCTCATTGTTCGCGTAACCAGCATTCAAGAATGAAAGGAAAAGTCATGATCAATCTGGATTACTCAGGAAAGCGTCGCGGCACGGACTTCGGACGTGCACTCGCGCGCTTCACGCTTGCCTCGACGATCGCGCTCGGCGCGGCGGCCTTTGCTGCGGGCGACGGCACGATCGCAGCTGCGGTGCGATACGCCGTCAGCCACAGCTAATCGTAGATCAATAACGCGAAGGGGCGGAGCCCGTTGGACGCCGCCCCTTCTCTCCACGCGCCTTCTACAGCCGTTGAGCGGCGCGTGATCAGCCGGTAAGCGCCCACTCGTCGACCGATGCCCCAGCACCACGGATTGCAAGCGGCTTTCGAGGCCAATCGCGAGCAGCTCCTGCGCTACCTCCGCGCGCATGGCGCGGGCGATTCCGCCGAGGACTTGCTGCAGGAGTTGTGGCTCAAGGCCGCGACTGCGGCCAGCCGCCCGATCGCTTCGCCGGCCCAGTACCTCTACCGCGCGGCTACCAACCTGATGATCGACCGTCGTCGATCCGAAGCTCAGCAGCAGCGACGCGACGAGGAATGGACAGACCTTACAGACCGTTTGGCGAGCGGCGCCGCGAACGATCCCGGACCCGAAAGGCAGATCGATGGCCGGCGGCGGCTCGAGTTCGTCGAGCGCGAGCTTCGGAAATTGCCGCCACGGGCACTTTCGATCTTCCGTGAGCATCGGCTAGACGGCCGAACTCAACGCGAGATCGCGTCCAGCATGGGCCTTAGCGCAAGCACGATCGAGAGCGATTTGCGGATGGTCTATCGGCTGCTCGACGACCTGAAACGAAAGCTGGATGAGGAAGAAACGGGTCGATTCCGTCATAGGGGGCGAGAGGGAGAATGACGGAACGCGCCCACATCCATGACGAGGCCCTCGACTGGCTGGTTCGCACGAACGATCCCGATTTCGACCGTTGGGACGAGTTCACCTCATGGCTGGAGGCCGATCCCGGCCATGCGGACTCTTATCATCGGCTCGCGCAAAGCGAACTCGAAATGCAGCCGTTCGTCGAGCAGGCTGAGCCCGCGCCCGTTGCAGGCCCTCGGCGCTTTGGCCCCAAGCGCCTCGCCATGGCAGCCAGCGTCGCCGCCGTGATCGCGCTCGGCAGCGGCATCGTCGTGCCGCGATTAACGCCGGACGAGCGTGTGACTGGTCCGGGCGAGGTCGCGACCATCGCTCTTGGCGGCCAGGACCGGCTCGTCATGAACGGCGATACGCGGCTGGCGTTGAGCGGCTGGAACAAGCGCAGCGTCAGACTCGTCCAGGGTCAGATCCTGCTCCAGCTTCGCGACCCGGACAGGGGGCGCGTCGAGGTCACCAGCGGCGACGTCCAGTTGGTCGATGTCGGGACCGTGTTCGAAGTCTCCCGAGATGGAGCGCAAACGCGCGTGATCGTCAGCGAAGGCGCGGTGGTCGCGGACCCCTCCGGCGCGCGTCTCAAGATCGACGCCGGCGAGCGCCTCGATACGACTGACGGCGCATCGGTGCTCACGACGAGGCCCGCGGACGCCTCGGCTACGGGCGCCTTTGCATCCGGCCAGCTGGTCTATCTCGATGAACCCATTCAAAACGTGGTCGCCGATATCCAGCGCTCTACCGGTCTCCGCCTGAGCACCCAAGCCGCCGTCGGCGGCAAATCCTTTACGGGAACGCTGTCGGTAGCTGCCGTGAAGCGAGAGCCGCAATCGCTTGGCCCGCTGCTCGGCGTCGCCATCGACCGAACGCCCGACGGTTGGATATTGCGGGGAAGGGGCCAGCAATCAGAACCTTGATCGCTCCGGCGGTCCTGAGCCTCAGCCTTGCCTCCACCGCGACCGCCGCCCCTTTACCGATCAATGTCCCCGCCGGGCCGCTTGGCGCGGCGGTGAATGCGATCGCTCGCCAGGGCGGCCTGAGCATTTCGATATCGGACCGGCGGCTGCTGTTGCGAAGGGTACCCGCCATCAGCGGAAGGATGGAGGCCACAGAAGCACTTGCGCGTGCCGCGGCAGCGGGCGGCCTGCGGCTAAGCCGGGTTGGGACGAACTCCTTCGTTCTGACGCCTCTTCCTCCCGCCAGGCCAAAGCCCCGTCCGCCGATAGTCGCGAAGCGACCTCCCGCGGCGCCCGTCGCTCCGCCGCCGACGGAAAATCCGGACGTGATTATCGTCACGGCGAGCAAGCGCGACACGCCCTCGCCACGTTTCGCCGGTCAATGGCTCAGGCTCAACGGGCGCGAGTTCGCCGCGCTTGGCGTGGCCGGCTCGGAAGCGATCGAGGCGCGGTCGGTCGGCTTCTCCTCCACCCATCTCGGCGCGGGCCGGAACAAGCTTTTTATCCGCGGCATCGCGGATTCGAGCTTCAGCGGGCCCACGCAATCGCCAGTGGGCCAATATTTCGGCGACATGCGAACCACGTACAGCGGGCCCGATCCCGACCTGAAGCTGGTCGACATGCAGTCGGTCGAGATCCTCGAGGGGCCCCAAGGCACCCTCTACGGCTCGGGAGCGCTCGGCGGAATCATCCTACTCAAGCCGGAGAAGCCTCGCTTCGGTGAGCTGTCGGGAACTGCGCTCGGCGGCATCACGGCGACCCAGCATGGCAATGCGGGGTACGATTTCTCGACGATCCTGAATGCGCCCGTTGCCGACAATGCGGCCTTGCGCGTGGTTGCGTATCGCAGCCGCGAAGGTGGATATGTCGACAATCGGGCGACGGGCGAAGAGAACGCCAACGATGTCGATGTCCGGGGCGGACGCGCGACTTTCTCCGCGGAGTTGACGCCCGGTTGGTTCGTCGACGTTGCCGGCGTGGCTCAGACGATCGAAGGCGCAGATAGCCAATATGCGGACCTCCACGGGTCGGGGCTCTCACGTAGCAGCTTGGTCGAGCAGCCGTTCTCGTCTGACTTCAGGCTCGCGAACCTGGTCGTTCGAAAGGATCGGGGGACGCTTCGCTTTCAGTCGACGACCGGAGCCGGCTGGCAGGACGTCGACGAGACTTTCGACGCGTCCACCTCCGGCGAGATGCGGCGCCTTCGTCAGCGCAGCAGGGCGCATGCTCTCACCAACGAGACGCGCATGTGGCGGCCGATGACGAATGGCTACAGCTGGCTTGTCGGCTTTAGCTCGATCGCTCACCGCTATCGCGTCAACCGCGACATCGAACGGTCCGGCGAGGTCGTCGATCTCGCCGGCGCCGAGAACAAGGTGCGCGAGTTCACGCTTTACGGCGAAGCCGGCCTTCAGATCGACCCACGCGTCGAGGTCAGCGTCGGCGCGCGCTACACGCATTCAAGGATAAGCGGGTCGGGCGAGCATCTCAGCCCTCTTCTCGCGACCCGGCTCGCCCAGGAGGATCCGGTGCGGCGAGAACATACGTTCCTGCCGACTTTCGCCGTCCTCGCTCGCCCGATGGAGAGGCTGACGCTTTACGCACGCTACCAGCGCGGCTTCCGCCCGGGCGGCCTGTCGATCGCGGGCGACACGGTCCACCTCTATCGCAACGACCGGCTCGCGACGGCGGAGGCGGGCTTCCGCTTTGGGCAGAAGGGCAGAGACCGGTTCGACCTGCAAGGCGGCGCGACCTACAGCCGCTGGAACGACATCCAGGCCGACTTCCTCGATCCGTCCGGCCTGCCGGTCACCGACAATATCGGGGATGGCCGCGTCTGGACCCTGTCGCTGAACGGCGGCGTGAAATTCTCCGATGCGCTGCGGCTCGACGGCGGCTTTGCATGGAACGACGGGCGTATCACGAGGCCGGCGGGGACGTTCCGAACTCTCGTCGCGGCAGCGCCCGTTGCCAACGATGCCATGGAAATTCCGAACATCGCGCGCGTGGTCTCGCGTGCCGGGCTGACCTGGAACCGTGACCTCGGGCGGGACTGGACGCTCGAGGCCAACGCATACGCGCGATATGTAGGCAAATCGCGTCTCGGCATCGGGCCGCGGCTTGGCGACAGCCAGGGCAGCTATATCGATTCCGGGCTGGTCGTGCGCGTTGCCGACGGCCGCCGCGCGCTCTCGTTGTCGGTGACCAATCTCACCGACGAAGTTGGTAACCGCTTCGCCTTTGGCGCACCGCTTGCCACCGGCGCCGATCAGATCACGCCGCTCCGGCCGCGCACCGTTCGCCTTGGCATCGAGCAGGCGTTCTAGAAAAATTTTCAAGGCAGATTTGCCGCGTCTCCGTCTGACCGACTGAACGCCAGAAGCATCCGCGTCTGCGCTTCCAATCGATCTTCCGGGGACCCTGATGCGCAAATACCTGCTCGCTTCCACCTGCTTCGTGACCTTCGCCGGCCCGGCGCTTGCCGGAACGACCATTTCGACGACCGTCACCGGTCCGATCAAAACCTCCACTGTGAAACAAGGCGCGGCCGACGATATTATTGTCGGTCCCGCCGGGATCGTGAACGGGACGGCTGCGGGCGGCGTCATCATCGACAGCAATCACAAGCTCGACAATCAGGGCACGATCCAGATCGGGAGCGTCAACAATGCGGTCGGCGTCGACGCCGCCGCCGGGGTGACCAGTGGGATCACGCTGAGCGGCAAGATCATCGTCGATGAGGCGTATAACCCGACAGACGCCGACAATGACGGGGACATCGACGGTCCATTCGCGACCGGCACCAACCGCGTGGGCATCCGCACCAACGGAGCCTTCACCGGCAACATCGTCACGACGTCGGCCGGGGCGATCACCGTCGAGGGCAACAATTCTGCCGGCATCCTGCTCGGCGGCACGCTCAACGGCAATTTCTCGCATGACGGAAAGACCAGTGTCGTCGGCAACAATTCGGTCGGCGTGCAGCTCGGCAGCGTCAACGGCAGCGTGCGTCTCGCAGGCGAGATCAGCGCTCAGGGCCAGAACAACGTCGGGGTGAAGTCCACTGGCAATGTCAGCGGTGCGCTGACGATTCAGGGTCGGATCTCCTCGACCGGCTATCGCTACACCGCAGCCCCGACCGACCCGAGCAAGCTCGACGCCGACGACCTACTTCAGGGCGGGCCTGCAGTCTCGATCGAAGGCAGTGTCGGCCAGGGGATCATCCTCGCCATCCCGCCCAAGGACAACAGCGCAACCGACAATGACGAGGACGACGACGGCATCGAGGACGCCAAGGAAGGCTCCGCGTCGGTAGTGTCGTACGGATCGGCCGCGGCGCTGCGCATCGGTTCCGCCGCCAACATCACCGTCGGTGCTTCGCAAGGAACCGGAACCGGCTTCGGCCTGATCGTCGACGGCGGGATCGCCGGGGACGGTGTTTACGCAGGCGTCGACGGCAACGGCCTTCAGGTCGGAGGCCTTGGAGGTACTGTCTCGATCGCCAACGGGATCGGCGTCAGCGGGTCGGTTTCGGCGCGGTCGATCGACCGCAACGCAACCGCTGTTCGCCTTGGAGCGGGTGCGAGTACGCCCGAGCTTCGCAACGCCGGGAAGATCATCGCGACGAGCGGCAATACTGCTCAATCGGTGGCGACGGCGGTTCGCATCGATGCCGGCGCCAGCCTGCCGACGCTGCGGAACAGCGGTCAGATCAGCGCGACCACGGGCAAGGACGGGACCGCCTTCGCGATCGTGGACAAGTCCGGCACCCTCTCCCTCATCGAAAATAGCGGGACAATTTCCGCTGCCGGCGCGACCGCTGAGTCCGGGCG
>JAEVYW010000332.1 GCA_023392555.1 Pseudomonadota bacterium
GTTGTGAAGCCGAAATGCCCTTTTCAGGCCGCAGCCCGCGACAGCCAGGGCGAATAGAACTCCCGCAGCATCGAAACGACGACCTTTGGATCGTCCTGCTGATTGGCCTTGTTGCGCAGCTCCGCCGAGCCCGGGAGGCCCTTCGTGTACCAACCAATGTGCTTGCGTGCGAGGTTCACGCCGGTCTGCGTGCCGTAGAGCTCGAGCATTTCCTCATACTGCTGAAGCATCACGTCCAGCTGCTCGTCGAGGCTTGGGTCGGTGCGATCGCCCGCGCCGGTGAGAGCCGCCATTACCTGCCCAGGCAGCCACGGCCGGCCATAGGCGCCGCGACCGATCATCACTCCGTCGGCTCCGGATTGTTCGAGCGCGGTGCGAGCGTCTTCGATCGAGCAAATGTCGCCGTTCACGATGACCGGCACTGAGACGGCGTCCTTCACCTTGCGAACGAAACCCCAGTCGGCGGTGCCCTTGTACATCTGGCAGCGAGTGCGGCCGTGGATCGTGATCAGCTGAACGCCCAGATCTTCCGCGATACGAGCGAGCTCTGGCGCATTCAGGCTGTCGTGGTTCCAGCCCATACGTGTCTTGAGCGTCACGGGGACTTTGACGGCCTTCACGGTGGCCTCGATCAGGCGCGCAGCAAGCGGAAGGTCTCGCATCAGCGCCGAGCCGGCGTCGCCGTTCACGACCTTCTTCACCGGGCAGCCCATGTTGATGTCGATTATGGCCGCGCCGCGCTGCTCGTTGAGCTTCGCAGCTTCGGCCATCACGTGCGGCTCGCAACCGGCAAGCTGCATCGACACCGGCTCCTCCGCCGGGTCCCACATGGCCTTCTGCAGCGACTGGCGCGTCTCGCGGACCATCGCTTGGCTGGCGATCATCTCGGTGACCGTGAGCCCCGCGCCATAGCGCTTCACCGCGCGCCGGAACGGCAGATCCGTGACGGCCGTCATCGGCGCCAGGATCACTGGCGTGTCGATACGCACGGGGCCGATCGCGATGGGCTTCAGTTCGGTCATGGGAGCGGCGCATGTAGGCGAACCGCCCCAATCGGACAAGAACGGCGGCGGAGCCAAGGCGCGACACGACCGTTGAGGGCCTTAAATCAACAAGGGAGACTCTCAATGCGCTCTATTCTTCTTGTCGCCGGCTCGATGCTCGCTCTGTCGGCTTGTGGCAGCAACAACGAAGCCAATCAGACCGACCTGGCCGTCAACAATCTGGTCGTTGGCGACGTCACTTCGGCCAACGACACGATGATGATGAACGGCGACATGAACGCCATGGACATGAACGCCATGAACGGCTCCGACACCGCTAACGCGATGGCAACGGACATGAACACCAACGACGCGGACACCAACCTCGCCAACGGCATGTAAGCCGCTTTCCCTCGGCATGCGCAGCTACTAGGGCGAGCGCATGACCGAGGGACCCGTCACCGCCCTGATTGTTGCCGCCGGCAAAGGCGCGCGGCTTGGCGGAGACGTTCCCAAGCAATTCCGACTTCTGAGCGGCAAGCCGATGCTGCGCTGGGCGGTGGAGAGCTTCATCCGCCATCCGCGGATCGACGCGGTTCGGGTGGTGGTCGGCACTGGCCAGCAGGAGCAAGCTGCGACCGCTTTGGCCGGCCTCGAGGTCGCCGAACTCATCGAAGGCGGCGCCGAGCGCACCGACAGCGTTCGCAATGGCCTTCAGGTGATCGGCGAAGGCGCCGTGCTCGTTCACGATGCGGCCCGCCCCTTCTGCCCTTCAGCGGTCGTCGACCGCCTGCTCGAAGCGCTGGAAGATCATGACGGTGCAGTGCCTGTACTTCCGGTGGCAGACACTGTCGCCAAGGGCGATACCGTTCTCGACGAGCAGGTGGACCGCAGAAACCTGCTTCGCGTGCAGACTCCGCAGGCCTTCCACGTCGAGGACCTGCTCTATGCTTTTGAGGAGGCCGGACTGGCCAAAGCGACGGATGAATCGAGCGTTATGATCGCCGCCGGCCTGAAGGTTGCGGCTGTTGAAGGCGACCCGATGCTCGATAAGGTGACTACACCTGCCGACTGGGATCGCGCGGAGGCGCTCCTCGTCGCCCGCTACATCCCGCGGACCGGCATGGGCTTCGACGTTCACGCGTTCGAAGGTGACGGCCCGATCATGATGGGCGGTATCGAGGTGCCCCACCGCCGCGGTCTCGCGGGCCACAGCGATGCCGACGTTGCGCTCCATTCCATCACCGACGCATTGCTCGGCGCCGCCGGGCTCGGCGACATTGGCGAGCATTTCCCTCCGTCCGACCCGCAGTGGAAGGGCGCGTCGTCCGATCTCTTTCTCGCCCACGCCGCACAGCTCATCCGTGAGCGGGAGGGCCAGATCGACCATGTCGACTGCACAATCATCGCCGAGGAGCCGAAAGTGGGTCCGCATCGTTCAGCCATGCGCGAGCGGATCGCGGCCATCCTTGGATTGAGCGTGGACCAGGTGAGCATCAAGGCGACGACGACCGAGGGCCTCGGTTTCACGGGCCGTCGCGAGGGTATCGCCGCGCAGGCGGTCGCCAGCATCCGGATGCCACGCAATGCCTGAATTCCTGCTCCCTGCCGAACTCGTCGTTCGAGCGCGTAAGGTCGTCGAAGCCAACCGTGCCGCCGGCAAGCGCCTAGCCGTCGCCGAAAGCTGCACCGGCGGCCTGGTCAGCGCTGCCATTACCGAGATCCCCGGATCTTCAGACGTTTTCGAGGCAGGCTACGTAACCTATTCGAATGCCGCGAAAAGCGGCGTGCTCCGGGTCAGCTCCGAAGTCGTCGAGACGTTCGGCGCCGTCAGCGTAGCGACGGCTTGGGCAATGGCCCGCGGAGCCCTGCTTGCATCGGAAGCCGACATCGCCGTCGCGATCACCGGCATTGCGGGGCCCGGTGGCGGCACTCCGTCGAAGCCGGTCGGAACCGTCGTCTTCGCCCGGGCAGAGCGCGGGATCGATCCTTCGCAGATCTCGGCAGACCAGAAGATTTTCGAAGACCAAGGCCGGGCGGCGATCCGGCTTCAGGCGGCGCTCTGGGCGCTCGACTTGTTGATGCCGTAGAGCTCGGCGGCGCGCTCTTCGAAGGCCTTGGTCATACGCCTGAGCGCGCGGTCGAACACTTGCCCTGCCACCGCTTCGAAGATCCGCGACCGGAAGGCAAAATCGACCGAGAAGAACAGGTTAGTGCCGCCGTCGTCGGCGCGCTCGAACCGCCACTCGTTGTGCAGGAACTTCAGTGGCCCCTCGACATAGTCGACGAGGATGCGGTTGGGCCGGTCCTTCTCGACGCGGCTGGTGAAGCGCTCCTTGAACGCATTAAAGCCGACGACGAGGTCCGCGACCGTCTCGGTCGGGCTCGACGAGCGCACTCGGACTGCGACGACCCACGGCAGGAACTCGTCGTAACGGGCAACGTCCGCAACCAGGTCAAACAGTTGCTCGGGCGAATAAGGGAGATGCTTGGTCTCGCTGTGCCGAGGCATCAGGCGCCAGCTCGCTCCAGTTGCGCCTTGCGATTTTCCTGCATCTTCTTGAAGTCGTCGCCGGCGTGATAGCTCGATCGCGTCAGCGGAGACGCGGCAACGAGCAGGAAGCCCTTGGCGCGCGCGATCGCGCCATAAGCGTCGAACGCCTGCGGGGTAACGAACTCCTCGACCTTCGCATGGCGCGGGGTCGGCTGCAGATACTGGCCCATCGTCAGGAAATCGATGCCGGCGGAGCGCATATCGTCCATCACCTGGTGAACTTCGAGGCGCTGCTCGCCCAAGCCGACCATGACGCCGGACTTCGTGAAGATGTGCGGCGCCTTGCGCTTCACGCTCTCCAGCAGGCGCAGCGAGGCATAATAACGCGCTCCCGGGCGGATCGTGGGATAGAGCCTCGGAACGGTCTCGAGATTATGATTGTAGACGTCCGGCCCTGCCTCGACGATCGCATCGACCGCCGCCTCGCTCTTGTTGCGGAAGTCGGGCGTCAGGATTTCGATCGTCGTGTTCGGCGTGTTGCGGCGAAGCGCCTGGATGACCTTCACGAACTGCGAAGCGCCGCCATCCGGCAGATC
>JAEVYW010000104.1 GCA_023392555.1 Pseudomonadota bacterium
GGATGGTGGAGCCGAGGGGGATCGAACCCCTGACCTTCGCAATGCCATTGCGACGCTCTCCCAGCTGAGCTACGGCCCCGTTCCCTCGCGCCTTAAGCGATGTTTTCGCGCCTCGCTACCCCCGAATTGAAGGCAGTCCGACGCGAAGCATTTAGCTTTCGTCGTCTTCGCCCGGAGCGGCGACGCCAAGGTCGTTGTCGCCGGTGTCGAGATCGACTTCCTCGTCGACGCTGGGCTCTTCTTCCTCGTCGGGCGCCAGCTCTTCAGCCTCGAGATCCTTGTCGGTCGCGTCGTCCTTCTGCGCTGCCTGGGCAGCTTCGAACGGAAGCGGCTGCTTCGACTTCAGGATGGCTTCGGGCACGAAATCGGTGCCGCACTCGATGCAATGGACCGGGTCGTCCTTGCCGAGGTCGTAAAATCGGGTCGAGCACTTGGGGCAAGTGCGCTTGGTGCCCCATTCGGGCTTCACCATGTGGGTCTAACTCCAGTCAAAATCCGGTGGCCGCCGACCGGCAACGGCGCGGCAGCTTCGTTCGGGGGCGCGCCTTGCCATAGGCTCCACCCCCTGTCAAAGCGCCGGGCTTGGACGAGAATTTCGGAACTGGAAGCGTGTCGCGCAAGGGGCTCGTCATCGCCGTCGACGGTCCCGCTGCGAGCGGCAAGGGCACGATCGCACGTGCGCTGGCCAAGCACTTCGGCCTGCCGCACATGGACACCGGCCTTCAGTATCGCGCCGTCGCGCTGAAGCTGTGGCGCTGGGGAGGGGACCCCAACGCGGAGTTCGAAGCGCTTCGCGCCTGCGACGACCTTGGCTTTGATCCGGACGATGAGGAATTGCGCAGCGAACCGGTGTCGCGGATCGCGTCCCGCGTGTCGTCCTACGCCTCGGTCCGCGAAGCGCTCATGCAGCGCCAGAAGGACTTTGCCGCGCAGGCGGGCGGTGCAGTCCTCGACGGCCGCGACATCGGAACGGTCATCGCGCCGGACGCCGATGCAAAGCTGTTCGTGACCGCTTCACCGGAAGTTCGGGCCCAGCGCCGCGTCCGCGAGCTGCTCGGCCGCGGAATGCCCGGCCATTACGACGATGTCCTTCTCGACATAAAGGCGCGCGACGAGCGCGATTCCGGCCGCGACGTCGCACCGCTGCGCCAGGCGGAGGACGCCGACCTGCTGGACACCAGCGACCTCGATATCGAGGAGTCGATCGCGGAAGCAATCAGGCTCGTCGAAGCTCGGCTGGCTTCGCGCGGCAGCGATTAGAAGCGCAACAAAGCGCTAGTAACCTGCGGTGGATGTCCGCATTGGGCATTCGCTCTCCCAAGCCCGAACTCGTTGCGCTAAGCAGCGGCACTTACGCGAGTGGGCAGGTGCAGGGCGACTATTACGCGATCCTTGGGGTAAGTCCGGCGTCCGAGGACGTCGTGATCCGCGCCGCTTATCGCGCCCTCATGCGTCGCTATCATCCCGATGCGGACCCCAGCAGCGACGCAACTGAGCGGGCTCGCCTGATCAACGCCGCTTACGCCGTCCTCAGCAATCCCGAGCAGCGCAGAAAGTACGATGGGACGCTTGCTGCGCGGGGGCTGATCAAGCTCGACCAGCAGCCCAAGCCTGCGCCGGGAGTACGAGTGACCCCGGTCGGCGTCGCGGTCCTGACTCTAACCACCGCGGTTGCCGCAGCTTTCGCGCTGTCGCCGCCGGTGGAAAGCTGGCCCGACGTCAGCGATCTGTTCGGCAAACCGGCGCACCCCGCGGCGATCGAGAGGGTCGCCGCCAAACCCGTTGCCGAAGATAATGCGGAGACGGGTTGCTCCACCGACGCGGCCAAGGGGCTGATCAAGGCCGAGCTGTTCGACCGTGCATCCCGGCTGCGTGGCAGCGACCCTTCGATCCTGACGCCCGTTGCCGACCGATCGCTGGTACGCATCGACCTTGCGGAAGCGAGAGGCGGAGGCGCCACGGGCAGCATCAGTTGCGGCGGATGGCTGGCCATCGATCTCCCCTCGGACGTCGCGGTCGACGGCGGTCGCCGGAACCTCAATGCGGAAATCATCTATTCGCTGGTGCCGGCAGGGTCGAAAGGCCTGCGACTGACCGATCTTTCGGGTGTGAACGGCCTGGCGCAGTCGCTGGCGACCTTGGGACGCGCGGCGGAGAGCGAGCCACCGGCTGAAGTGCTCGATGAGCCGGTGATTGCCGACGCTGCCCCGGTGGTGACCCCGCCTCCGGTAGCGTCCGCCGTGCGTCGTGTGGGTATCGCGGCAGCGACGGGACCGGAGCAGGTCGTCCGGCGCCCCTCTACATCCATCCCCGAAAAGGTCGTGGCGAGCCGAAACCTGGCCGCGCTCGACAAGCACCTCGACCTGTTCATGACCCAGTCTGTCGAGCGCTCTGATGCGGCCAAACGAAAGGCCTTGAAAGCGAGCGAGCAGCGCTTTCGCAAACGCCGCGACGCATGTCGCACGGAGGCCTGCCAGACGGATGCTTATGTCCGCGAAATGCAAGCCATCAGCGAGATCATGGCCGCTCGCCAACCTTAGGGTTTGCGGCGGACGGCCCAGATCAGGGCGGACATCGAGCTGACCAAGGCGGCAAGGCCAATCAGCGCGAGTGGGTCGATTACGAGCACGGAACTTTCCAGCGGAGGGGCTGCGACTCCGCGCTTCGTTGTTCCCTATTTGTTCCCTATGCGCAATAGGTAATCTCCTATCGTGCGGCTACGTTCTTGATTAGGTGGAGGCCGTTCGGCACTGTCCGCTCGAGATGGACTTAGATCGAGCCCTGCTAAAGCTGCCTGTACAGTTCGCGGCCGATGCATTGGCTGCCGAGGTCCTGGCGCTGCCCGAAGCGGCATGGGACCGCCACCCCAGCGGCTTCGTCGGCAACGATGCTGTTCGACTTGTGTCTCCCGGCGGAGAACCGACCGACGCGCTACGCGGCCGGATGGCTGCGACCGAACATCTGCTTCGCAGCCGGTACATGATGGAGGTCATGGGCTGGCTCGGCGGCACCTGGGGCCGTAGCCGGCTGATGGGTCTCGGCGCCGGGGCTCAGGTCCCACGACACGTCGACTGCCATTATTACTGGCGGACCCATTTGCGCGTGCGCATTCCGGTGATCACAAATCCCGGCGTCGAATTCACGTGCGGCGATGAGACGGTGCACATGAAAGCCGGCGAGTGCTGGGTGTTCGACTCCTTCCAGCACCATGAAGTGCATAACCGCGGGACGGAAAAGCGCGTCCATCTGGTGCTGGACACTGTCGGCAGCGGCCGCCTTTGGGATCTCATCGACGCAGCGCAGTCCGGCGATACGGAGGCCATCCCAGTGAATCCCGGTATCGGCCAGCAACCGCTCGTGTTCGAGACGCTCAATGCTCCCAAGGTCATGTCTCCCTGGGAGATGCGCGTGCATCTCGAATTCATTGAATCGCTGCTTGGTGAAGCTGCCGACTCCGCTGCTCAGGTGATGCGCCGCATGAGCAAGTTCGTGACGGAGTGGACCGCCCTCTGGGTCCAGTATCAGACCAGCGACGAGGGACTCCCGGCGTATAAATCCCTGCTGGCCTCCGTGAAGAGCGACATTGCCGTGCTGCGCGGCGACGCCATCCGGATGAAGAATAACGTGCCGCTCTATCTGGCTCTGCAGCAGCTCATTTTTCTGCACGCGACCGAACGCGACGACGCTCGGACGCCGCTGCAGCAGCGTGAAGCGCTACGCGCCGCCGGGTGAGCAATCCCGTCGACCGGCTCACCTTCGACCGGCCCATCTTCATCGTCAGCACGCCGCGGTCGGGGTCGACCCTGCTGTTCGAAACGATGGAGCAGGCGCCGGGCCTGTTCACGACGGGCCGCGAGAGCCACCAGCTGATTGAGCGCATCCCGGGCTTTCGTCCTGCCGAGCGCGGCTGGAGCAGCAATCGGCTCGACGCCGCGGATGCGGTTCCTGAGAAGGTCCAGCAGCTTGAAGCGAACTTCCTCGAGAAGGTGCACGACCGTGACGGCCGCCGGCCGCAGGGCGCATTTCGCCTGCTGGAAAAAACGCCGAAGAACGCGCTTCGGGTGCCTTTCTTCGCCAGCGCGTTCTCTGACAGCCTGTTTATCTATCTATATCGCGATCCTCGCCAGACGCTTGGCAGCATGCTCGAAGCCTGGCTCAGCGGTGGCTTTCGGACCTATCCCGCGCTCCCGGCCTGGACCGGCCATGGTTGGTCGATGCTGCTTGTCCCCGGCTGGCAGGAACTCAACGGTCGGCCGCTGCCGGAAATCGTTGCGCACCAATGGCGCATCACCACCGAGACGCTGATCGCCGACCTCTCGGCACTCCCTAGGGAGCGGCTCTGCGGCGCGAACTATGCCGAGCTGGTCAGCAATCCCCAGGCGTTGCTCGAGCGGCTGGCCGGGTTCGCGGGACTGGGGTGGGACTGCCAGTTGCCCCAGCAGCTGCCCCTTTCGAAAACGACGGTGTCGCGCCCTGGCTCGGACAAGTGGAAGCGCTTCGGCAACGCGATCGAGCGTGTGATGCCGATCGTCGAAGAGGCGGACGCCCGAGCCAGAGCCTTCCTTGCCTCACTGCGGAAGGAAGCCCCGGAAAACCGGTAGGAATATCTTCACGACTGCCGGTGTAGAAGCTTCCAACTTGGGGCAAAGGAAGCACGAAGCGGTGCAGGGGAACAAGAGCAAGGCTGTTCGGATCGCGAGCAGCCATCTTATCACGACTTGTGCGACGGTGGCGGCAATCCTGCTGTTCGTCGCACTCGGCAGCCAGGTGCTCCCGGCTGCGCTCAATTTCGTGAACCTGCCGGACTCGGACGGCACTCTGGTCGCGGCGTTCATCCTCAACATCGCCATCATCCTGTTCGGCTGGCGCCGCTCAAAGGATCTGCGCGAAGCGCTCGAACTCTACGAAGCCGCCGCGGGCCTTGCCGAGCAGAACGCTAATACCGACCCGACGACGGGCCTCGCCAATCGCCGCGAGCTAATCCGCGGGCTTCAGGCGACCAAGCGCCTTTCGCATCGCGGTGTCCTGCTTCTTCTTGACCTCGACCACTTCAAGCGGGTCAACGACCTTCACGGCCACCTGGCCGGTGACCGGTTGCTGAAGGCGGTCGGCGATGCGCTTCGCAAGGTCGCGCCCGACGACGGTTGTTGCGCCCGCATTGGCGGCGACGAATTCGCGATGCTTCTTCCGACCGCTCGCAAGGCCGAAGCGGAGGCGGTTGCCGGCCGTATCCTTGAGGAGCTTGCGCTTCCGGTGAGCAGCGGGTCGGCCCAGATCCTTGCATCCGCCTCAATCGGCCTGGCCGAGGTCAAGCCGGAGCATAACGAGGAAGACATCCTGCACGAAAGCGACATCGCGCTTTATGCAGCGAAGCGGAACGGGCGGAACGGCTTTGCCTGGTTCGACCCCGAGCTGGAACGCGAGATCACCGACCGCGTGAAGCTTGAGGACGATATCCGCCGCGGCATCGGCAACGGCGAGTTCATTCCTTTCTTCCAGCCGCTGATCGACCTTAACACCCGCGAACTCGTCGGGTTCGAGACGCTGGCACGCTGGCGTTCGCCGGAACGCGGGCTGATCGAAGCGCAGGTGTTCATCGAAGCCGCCGAGCGCACCGGCCTGGTCGGTCCGCTGACGCTCAGCGTGATGCGGCAGGCGCTGGAGGAAGCGCGCAACTGGCCCGATCACCTGAAGATCGCGGTCAACGTGTCGCCCATCCAGTTCCGCGACCAGCTGCTCGCCGACCAGGTCGTCCGCATCCTCAGCGAGACGAGCTTCCCCGCGAGCCGGCTGGAGATCGAGATCACGGAAGGGTCGCTGCTCGAGGATCGCGAGCAGGTGCTCGCCACCATCCGCAGCCTCAAGTCGCTTGGCATCAGCATTTCGCTAGACGACTTCGGGACGGGCTATGCCTCGCTTGCGCAGGTCAATTCGCTGCCGATCGACCGCATCAAGATCGACAAGAGCTTCATCAGCACCGTCGTGAAGAGCGAGCAGACCGCGGCCATCGTCGACACGATTGCCAGCCTTGGTCACACGCTCAACGTGCCGATCACCGCGGAGGGCGTGGAGTCGGAGCATATCCGTAACGAGCTCAAGAAGTTCGGCTTCTCCGAAGCGCAGGGCTGGCTGTTCGGCCGCGCTCTCTCGGCGGATACGGTCCGGACCTTCCTCGACATGA
>JAEVYW010000139.1 GCA_023392555.1 Pseudomonadota bacterium
TCCGGTCGGGGCGTAGCGCAGCCTGGTAGCGCATCACACTGGGGGTGTGGGGGTCGCTGGTTCGAATCCAGTCGCCCCGACCAGCAATCGCAGCTCGATGTCCGGGGGACATCGGGACCGATTGCTCCGACGGATGCTGTGTGGAGTTCACGCGGCGTCTGTTTTGCTTGTTCCAAACTGCCGTGATAGTCGCCCCGCCGACTTCCGATTAGGATTTTCCCCTTTCAGATGAGCAACCTCCTTTTGACCACTGCCGCAGCCGCAGGTGCGAACCCGAACAGCGGTTCGGCGATCCTCATCGGCATCCTGCCCTGGCTGCTGATCTTCGTGATCTTCTACGTGCTGCTGATCCGTCCGCAGCAGAAGCGCGCCAAGGAGCACCAGGCCGCGCTCGCAGCGATCAAGAAGGGCGATGAGGTCATCACGGGCGGCGGCATCCGCGGACGCGTGACCAAGGTCAGCGACGACGAAGCCGAGGTCGAGATCGCGCAGGGCGTTCGCGTCCGGGTGGTCAAGGGAACGCTGAGCCAGGTCGTCACGAAGACGTCCAAGCCCGCGAACGACTAGGGCCCGCGACCGATGCTCGATTTCCCGCGCTGGAAAGTTCTGTCGATCTCGCTGATCATCCTGCTCGGCATCCTGTTTGCGATCCCGAGCATGCTGCCGGCGAACGTCAAGGCGAACTATCCCAGGTTCCTGCCCAGCGCGACGATCAGCCTTGGTCTCGACCTTGCCGGCGGTAGCCAGCTGCTCCTCGAATCCGATCAGGCGGACTTCGCCAAGAACCGGTTCCAGGCGGTCGAAGACCAGGTCACGACCGAACTCCGCCGCGCTCCGCGCGTCGAGGTCGGCGATATCTCGACGCAGGGAGGCCGACTGTCGTTCATGGTGCGCGATCCCTCGCAGCTCGACACCGCGGTCGAGCGGCTGCGGGCGATGACTCGCCCGACGGGCACGTTCAGCGGCCAGCGCGACTGGGACGTTCAGGTCGTCGATTCGACGCGGATCGTCATGACCCCGACTTCGGACGGTACGACGCGCGCCCTGAAGGATGCGATGACCTCCGCCCGCGACGTCGTCCGCCGCCGCATAGACCCGCAGGGCACCAAGGAAATCACCGTCGTTAATCAGGGCTCCGACCGAATTCTGGTCGAGGTGCCAGGTGTAGAGGATCCCGAGGCGCTCAAGCGGCTCATCGGCCAGACCGCCCGCCTCGAGTTCAAGCTTGTCGATCTGACGGCGGACCCGGCGCAGATTGCTCAGGGCCGCGCGCCCGCCGGCAGCCAGGTGCTGCCGATGGCCGACGGCACTGGAGCGATCGCGGTGAAGCGGCGGATCATGGTGTCCGGCGACCAGCTGGTCGATGCCAAGCAGTCGTTTGACCAGGACGGCCGTCCCGTCGTGTCCATCACCTTCAACACGTCGGGCGCTCGCCGTTTCGGACGGACGACGCAGGAAAACACCGGCAAGCCCTTCGCGATCATCCTCGACGACAAGGTGCTGTCGGCGCCGAACATCAACGAGCCGATCCTGGGCGGCCAGGCGCAGATCAGTGGCGGCTTTACGGTGGAGAGCGCCAACGCACTCGCGGTCAGCCTTGCCTCGGGCAAGCTGCCGGTGAAGCTCAACGTGATCGAGGAGCGCTCGATCGGCCCTGAACTGGGCAAGGACTCCATTAAAAAGGGCGTCATCGCGAGCGTCGCGGCGATCACCGCGGTGATCCTGTTCATGCTCGTCACCTACGGTCGCTTCGGCGTCTATGCGACCATCGGCCTGATCGTGAACGCGCTGCTGATCCTCGGCATCATGGCGATCTTCAACGCGTCGCTGACCTTGCCCGGCATCGCCGGCTTCGTTCTGACGATCGGCGCCGCAGTCGACGCGAACGTGCTGATCAACGAGCGTATCCGCGAGGAGCAGAGGCGCGGACGGCGCATCCTCGACGCGATCGAGACCGGCTACAAGGAAGCGTCCACGGCCATCTTCGACGCCAACATCACCAACGTCATTGCGGCGGTGCTGATGTGGTACTTCGGCTCCGGCCCGATCCGCGGCTTCGCGGTCGTGCTGATGATCGGGATCATCACCTCGGTATTCACCGCCGTCAATTTCACGCGAATGCTCGTCGCCCTGTGGGTGCGGCGCAAGCGCCCGCGCGAACTGCACATTTAAAAGGCTGTAAGAGCAATGAAGCTCCTGAAGCTCGTCCCCGACAATACGAACATCGATTTCATGCGCATTCGCAATATTGCGCTCGTCATCTCGATCCTTCTGACGGTCGGAAGCCTGGCCATCGTCGGCATTCGCGGGCTCAACCTCGGCGTCGACTTCCTTGGCGGTCAGATGGTTCGCACGACTTTCGCCCAGAACGTCAACGTGGAGCAGCTTCGCAACGACGTGGATTCACTGGGTCTGGGTGAGGCCGGCATCCAGCAGTCGGGCGGCCCGAAGAGCTTCCAAATCCGGCTTCCGCGTCCCGAGGGCGGTGAGGCCGCGGCCAACCGCGCCGCGACCCAGGTTCGCCAGATGCTCGCCCAGAAATATCCAGGCTCGCGCGTCGATTCGGTCGAGACCGTGTCGGGCAAGGTCAGCGAGGAACTGGCGTGGGACGGCAGCCTTGCGATCGGCCTCGCGATGCTGGGGATCGCGATCTACATCTGGTTCCGGTTCGAATGGCAGTTCGGCGTCGGGGCGCTGCTGACCCTGTTCCACGACGTTGCGATGACCTTGGGCTTCTTCTCGATCACAAGATTGCAAGTCGACCTCAACGTCGTCGCGGCTATCCTGACCATTGTCGGCTATTCGCTGAACGACACGGTGGTGATCTACGACCGCATCCGCGAAAATCTGCGAAAATATCGCAAGATGCAGATCGTGCCCTTGCTCAACCTGTCGCTCAACGAGACTTTGTCGCGGACGATGGTCACGTCGCTGTCGATCCTTCTCGCGCTCGGCATGCTACTGCTGCTT
>JAEVYW010000142.1 GCA_023392555.1 Pseudomonadota bacterium
CTTCACCTTCCCGCACATCGGCAATGTCGGCGCCAATGACGAGGATATCGAGGCTGCGGACGCGCATGCGCTTGGCTGCCTGGTGCGCGAAGTGGTGACCGAGCCCAGCAATTACCGCGCGAACCAAGGCTTTGCCGACTGGATGGCGAAGTGGGGGCGGATCGGCATTTCGGGTGTCGATACGCGTGCACTGACCCGGCTGGTGCGTGAAGAGGGACCGCCGACCGTCGTGGTCGCGCACAGGGCCGACGGCAATTTCGATCTTGAGGCGCTGCGGAAGCTTGCGGCGGAATGGCCCGGGCTGGAGGGCATGGACCTCGCCAAGGATGTCAGCCGCGAGCAGGTCGAAGCTTGGACGGGCGGGAAGTGGGCCTGGGGCGAAGGATATGAGTTGGGTGGCAGCGATGATGGCCGTCCGCATGTGGTCGCGGTCGATTATGGCAATAAACGCAATATCTTCCGCAACCTTGTTGAGGCGGGTGCTCGGGTAACCGTCGTGCCCGCGACCGCGAGTTTCGACGAGATCATGGCGCATGAGCCTGACGGCTTCTTCCTCTCGAACGGGCCGGGAGACCCTGCCGCGACCGGCGAATATGCCGTGCCGGTAATCCGGAAGATGCTGGAGACGAAGAAGCCGCTGTTCGGCATCTGCCTTGGCCACCAGATGCTGGCGCTGGCCGTCGGCGGGCGGACGTCGAAGATGTTCCAGGGCCATCGCGGCGCGAATCATCCGGTGAAGCGGCTCGAGGACGGCCGCGTCGAGATCACCAGCATGAACCACGGGTTCGCCGTCGAACGCGATGGTCTGCCCGACAACGTGCGGGAGACGCACATCTCCCTATTCGACAACAGCAATTGCGGGATCGAGCTTACCGACCGGCCAGCGTTCAGCGTGCAGTATCACCCCGAGGCGAGCCCGGGGCCGCAAGACAGCTTCTATCTCTTCGAGAAGTTCGTCGGGGCGATGAAGTGATCGGGTCTTTACCCCCGACGCTTCGGAGCGCGGACGCTCATGAAGCCTGTAAAGCCCAAGGCTATCGTGATGAAAGCGTACACGCAGACAAGCCAGATGAACGCCGCCGGCCGATCGACAAAATGGACCGTGCCGAAAGTTCTTTGATGCTCAAACGTACCCGTCGCCAGGGCCTGCACCAGCACAGCTGCGCCGAACAGAGACAAGGCGATCAGGAACACGCCTGTCCACCGATTGAATGGAGAAGGGCGAGAGAGAAGCTGTCGGAATTCTTCGCGCCGGTTTGTCATTCGTCCGGGATAAGTCCGATTAGTTTCAAGCTTCTTATCTCGGTGGCCCTCCTTGCGCTTTCGAGCTGCGCGACCGCTCGCCTCCACACTCAGGCCGAGCTCAACGGCATCGGGCAGCAGTGCGGACTGGCGCTCGGCGAACTGTTCCAGGACGAGAGCGAGAAGCGCCTCGTCTTCCTGTTCCGGCCTGACGTCACACCGGAGCAGCGTCATTGTGTGGTGCAATGGGCGCGCAAGAACAGGATGAAGACGGTGGTCGTCGAAGGCGTGAGCTTTCCGCAGAGCTGATCGAAGGAGCAATCAAGACCTAATGCCCAAGCGCACGGACATATCCTCGATCCTCATTATCGGCGCCGGCCCGATCGTCATCGGCCAGGCCGCGGAGTTCGACTATTCGGGAAGCCAGGCGGTCAAGGCCCTGAAGGAAGAGGGTTATCGGGTCATCGTCGTCAATTCGAACCCGGCGACGATCATGACCGACCCGGAGATCGCCGACGCGACTTATATCGAGCCGATCACGCCGGAGTTCGTCGCCAAGATCATTCAGAAGGAGAAGCCGGACGTCGTCCTACCCACCATGGGCGGGCAGACGGCGCTGAACACCGCTCTGGCGCTGGCCAAGGACGGGACGCTCGAGCGTCTTGGTGTCGAGCTGATCGGCGCCAATGCCGAGGCGATCGAGAAGGCGGAGAACCGTGAGCTGTTCCGCGATGCGATGGACCGGATCGGGCTCGAAAGCCCGCGCTCCGCCATTGTCCATAGCTGGGAGGAGGCGGCCCGCGCGCTGAGCGACGTGGGCCTGCCCGCGGTTATCCGGCCCAGCTTCACCCTCGGCGGGACCGGTGGTGGGATCGCCTACAACCGGGAGGAATATGAGCATTTTGTGCGCAGCGGCCTGGAGGCGAGCCCGACCACCGAGGTTCTGATCGATGAAAGCCTCGTTGGCTGGAAGGAATATGAGATGGAGGTCGTGCGCGACCGCGCCGACAACGCCATCATCATCTGCTCGATCGAGAACATCGACCCGATGGGAGTCCACACGGGGGACAGCATCACCGTCGCGCCGGCCCTGACGCTGACCGACAAGGAATATCAGCGGATGCGCAATGCATCCATCGCTGTGCTCCGAGAAATCGGCGTGGAAACAGGCGGTTCCAACGTCCAGTTCGCAGTCGATCCGAAGACCGGGCGGATGGTTGTGATCGAGATGAACCCGCGCGTCTCGCGGTCGTCGGCACTTGCTTCGAAGGCGACGGGTTTCCCAATTGCGCGCGTCGCGGCGAAGCTGGCCGTCGGCTACACGCTCGACGAGATCGCCAACGACATTACTGGTGGCGCGACGCCGGCAAGCTTTGAGCCGACGATCGACTATGTCGTCACGAAGATCCCGCGCTTTGCTTTCGAGAAGTTCCGCGGTGCGTCGGCGCTGCTGAGCACGTCGATGAAGTCGGTCGGCGAGGTGATGGCGATCGGGCGCTCGTTCGCAGAGAGCCTGCAGAAGGCGCTGCGCGGCCTCGAGACCGGACTGTGCGGGCTCGACCGGGTGCGGGAACTCGAGGGCGCCGAGCCGCAGACGATAGAGAGCGTTCTGGCCATGGCCCGGCCCGACCGGCTGCTTGTGGCCGCGGAGGCGCTTCGGCAGGGCTTCACGGTCGAGCGGATCAACGAAATCGCGGGCTTCGATCCGTGGTTTCTCAGGCGCCTGCAGGAAATCGTGGATGCGGAAGCGAAAGTTCGCGCCGAGGGATTGCCGCAGGATGCCGCGGAGATGCGGCGACTGAAGGCGATGGGCTTTTCCGATGCTCGCCTGGCGCAATTGGCGCTGCGCTCGGCGGGGGTCGAGCGCGAGATGGGCGAGCTTGCGGCTGCGGGCGGTGGCGTCGTGCACAGCGCCATCCGCGGGCTCACTGGTGGCGTCACCGAGGAGGAGGTGCGCAGGCATCGCCTGAAGCTGGGCGTCAGGCCCGTGTTCAAGCGCATCGACAGCTGCGCAGCCGAATTCGATGCGGCAACGCCGTATCTTTATTCGACCTACGAGGCGCCCTTGTTCGGCGAGCCCGAGGACGAGGCCGAGATCAGCGAGCGCAAGAAGGTCGTCATTCTCGGCGGGGGGCCTAACCGGATCGGACAGGGGATCGAGTTCGACTATTGCTGCTGCCACGCCTCGTTCGCGCTCGGCCGCGACCGCAACGGGCAGTCGGGCGCGGGCTTTGAGACCGTCATGGTCAACTGCAACCCGGAAACGGTGTCGACCGACTACGACACCGCCGACCGGC
>JAEVYW010000144.1 GCA_023392555.1 Pseudomonadota bacterium
CGTGTCCCAGTCGATCTGGTCGGTCAGAGAATACCAGGTGAAGCCGACGGTCGGGATGCCGACGTTACGCAGGCGAAGGACATTGGCCCATTCCTTCCACAACCAATGCACCGCTTCATCGCCGACGGGACCTTCGATCAGGTTCGTTTCGGTGTGCATGATCGGCAGCCGGTAGCGGTTGTAATATTGCCGCGTGATCTCGGTGTAGCCGAAGACCTCGCCGGACGCCGTCGTATGTCCGTTCTCGAAAACGCGGTGTTCGTTGGTCCGGTAATAATCGTTGCCGAGGATGCAGTGCTGCTTCAGCCGGTTGTGGAGGAAGAAATGATACTCCTCCTTCGTCATGCCGTTATCGAGCAGGTACTCGTACATCTCGCTGTCGACGCGACGGCCGTAGTTGAGATCGAGGCTCAGGAAGCGGCGTGAGTTGAGCACCTCCGCCTGGTGGATCGCCGCCGGTGCGTCGGCGTGGAAATATTCCGACGATTCCGACTGGATGAAGATGGCGTCGGCGCGGTGCTTCAGGATCTCGAGCATCGCCAGCACTTTGGCTTTGACGATATGCTTGAGCGCAGTGACGAAGCCGAGGTCGGTCTTCAACTGCTCGTTCCACCAGCCGTACTTGGCGGAGAACATCGCGCAGATAAACATCTCGTTCACTGGCGTGTAGAGCTGCACCCACGGAAAGCGCTCGGCGAAGGCCGACGCATATTGTGCGAACAGACCCGGGAAATCGGGATTCTGGAAATTGCCGATCCAGTCCGGAACGCCGAAGTGGCAAAGGTCGACGATCGGAGTGATGTCGCGGCGCCTCAGCTCCGCGAACGTCAGGTCGGCGAATTCCCAGTCATATTTGCCGGGGCCGAGGAACGTCTTGTGGATCGGCGGACCGTAGCGAAGATAATTGATCCCGATGTCTTGGACGCAGTCGAAATCCTCGCGCCACCGTTCGTAGTGGCCGCAGCTTTCCATCTCGTCGACGCGGGTTCGGCCGTTGTTGATCGTCGGGATGCTGTTTTCGATCCCGGTCGCAAACATGAAGTTGGCGATTGTTCACTCTCCCCGGTCGACCGTTGTCGCTGGAACCGTGCGATTCGCCGCACGGGGGCACGGATAGTTTGCCGCGCCGAAAAGAAAACCGTGGGAGCTTTGTCGCGTTCCTACGGTTTTTGTTTACGGAACGACGAATGCGCTGGGCAGAAGGTTTCATCGCCGCCGACTGGGGCACGACCAATCGACGCGCCTATCTGGTGAGCGGCGACGGACGTTGCGTTGACGAAATGGAAGACGGCAGGGGCGTGCTGTCCGTGCCGGCCGGAGGATTTGGCGATGCGGTCGCCGAAATCCGTGAGAGATTGGGCGACAAGCCGCTGCTGCTGGCCGGAATGGTGGGGTCGAACCGCGGCTGGGTAGAGGCGCCGTACGTCGCGTGCCCGGCGGGCATTGAAGACATTGCGAACGCGCTGGCCTGGCCGGAAGAGCGGACAGCAATCGTGCCCGGCGTGTCCTGGCGCGATGGCGAGGATGCCGACGTCATGCGCGGCGAGGAAACGCAAATCCTCGGAGCGCTAGCGGCCGGGCTGATCCCGGCGGATGCCCTCGTCTGCCACCCCGGAACGCACAACAAATGGGTGCGGCTGGAAGGCGGCCGCATCACGCGCTTCACGACAGTGATGACCGGCGAGCTGTTCAACCTGCTCAAGGCGCACAGCATCCTTGCCGACCAGCTGCGCGAAAAATCGGATCCGGACCAGGCCTTCGAGCGTGGCGTTCGCAAGGCGCTCAGCGGCGCGGCGGTTACGTCGGAGCTGTTCACGATCCGCGCCAGATTCGCACTCGGCGAACCCACTGTTGATGGATCGAGCTATGCCAGTGGTTTGTTGATCGGAGCAGACATTTGCGCGGGGTTGGCCCTGGCCGGGAAGGACGCACAACCGATCCTGATCGGACGGCCGGACCTGACCCGGCTTTATGCGGCCGCTCTCAAGATTGCCGGCCGAGAGGCGGTAGAGCTTGATGGGGAAGAGGCGTTCCTTGCGGGAGCACAGAGTATCGTGAGGTTGATTGATGAGCGCCGTTGAGGACTTCCGCCGCTATTTCGCCGAATGCCCGCTGATCGCGATCATCCGCGGCGTAACTCCGGCAGATGCTCTCGACACCGCAGCTGCCTTGTTCGATGCCGGCATTCGCATCATCGAAGTCCCGCTCAATTCCCCTGATCCGTTCGACAGCATTCGCATCATTGCCGATGCTTTCGGTAACCGTGCGCTCGTCGGTGCCGGCACCGTGCTCAATGCGGAAAACGTAGCGAGAGTGAAAGAAGTAGGAGGACGGATCGTCGTTTCGCCCAACACCAACGTTCCGGTGATCGAGGCGACGGTCGCAGCGGGGCTCGTGTCCTCGCCGGGATATTTCACTCCGAGTGAAGCCTTCGCCGCAATCGACGCCGGCGCTCATTCGATCAAGTTGTTCCCAGCCGAAGCCGCCTCTCCGGCCGTCGTGAAAGGGCAAAAGGCAGTGCTCCCCAAGGACATTCCGCTGATCGTCGTGGGTGGCGTAACACCGCAGTCGATTGCGGAGTGGCGGGCCGCGGGAGCTGACGGGTTCGGTCTCGGCGGCGGGCTTTACAAGCCTGGCCAGGACACCGCGACGACGGTTGCCAAAGCTCAGGACTATGTAGCGGCGGTGCGCCAATGAACCCGATCAAGATCGCCATCATCGGCTACGGCAAGATCGCTGCGGATCAGCACGTCCCGTCGATCAGCGGCAATGACCGCTTTGAGTTGGCAGCGACGTCGAGCCGCTCCGGCGAAGGCGTGGCTCAGACATTCACTGACTGGCGTGAGTTGCTGAAGACGGTCCAAGGACTGGAAGCGGTCGCGATCACGACACCGCCGGGGCCGCGCTATGAGATCGCCCGGGCGTGTGTCGAGGCGGGTCTCCACACGCTGCTGGAAAAGCCGCCGACGGTGACCTTGTCGGAGATCGACGAGCTCGCAGGACTTGCTGAGGCGCAGGGCGTGACCTTGTTCACGACGTGGCACGCCCGGCACAATTCGGCGGTCGAAGCGGCGGCCCAGGCGCTCGCCGGAAAGCGCATCGCAAGCATGGCGATCCATTGGCACGAGGATGTTCACAAGTGGCACCCGGGCCAACAGTGGATCTGGGAGCCGGGCGGCTATGGCGTGTTCGACCCGGGCATCAACGCATTCTCGATAGCGACGAAGATCTTTCCCGGCGCTTTGTTCGTGAAGTCGGCCGAGCTGAGCTTTCCCGAAAATGCGCAAACCCCGATTGCCGCGGACATCGCTTTCGGAAGCGACGTTGCCGACGGGGAGCTCACCGCGAGCCTCGACTGGCGGCGGACCGAGGGCGAGGAATGGACCATTGCAGTCGAGACTGCAGACGGCGCACAACTCAACCTTGTCGACGGCGGTTCGCGCTTGTTCGTGAATGGCCAGGAGCAGGTCGTCACGACCGTCGGGGAATATCCCGACATCTATCGTGAATTCGTCGACCTGATCGACGAAAGGCGAAGCTCGGTCGATGTTCGACCGCAGCGCCTGGTTGCGGATTGTCTTTTGGTAGGTGGGCGTAAAATCGTCGAAGCGATAAGCATGTAGCGCAGCGGCATTAACTCTGGTTATGGCTCGCTTCGGGTGCGGAATGATTATGCCGCGTTCGGGTTAGACCTGGCGAAGGGTTCTGTGCGTATGGTGGATGTTTCATTGGACGAGCGCTCGACGCTCGACCCAGCTTTCGCGGGCAACCTGTTGCTCGCCACCTTTGATGACGAGGTTCGCGCTCTCATCGAACCTCATGCTGAGGTCGTCGAGCTCGAGAGTGGGACCCGGGTTCAGTCGCAGGGCACGGACGTCGAGGTCACCTATTTCCCTTACGCCACATCGATGATCTCGCTGATCGTCGAGCTGCCGAGCCGCCGCTCGATCGAGGTCGCTTCGATCGGCCGCGAAGGCGCCGTTGGTGGCATAGTCAGCTGCGGCCATGCACCCGCCTTCGCGCACGCCATCGTGCAGGTTTCCGGACCCGCTCTCAAAGTGCCGATGCATGCGCTTGAGCATGCCAAGCGTGAGTCGGCGTTCCTCAATAATCTCTTCTGCCGCTTTTCCGATTATCTGCTGGCGCAGGTGCAGCAGACCGCGGCCTGCAACGCATTCCACACGATCCAGCAGCGCGCGGCGCGTTGGCTGCTGACGGCGCAGGATCGGGCCGGCGACCGGCTCGAGCTGACTCAGGAAGCGTTCGCGGGATTGCTGGGTGTGCAGCGGACGACGGTCAATGCTGTCGTTCGTGATCTGCAGGACGATGGATTGATCAACATCCGCCGGGGCCGGGTGATCGTAACCGACCGCCCCGGCCTCGTTCGCCGCGCGTGCGAATGCTACTCGGTCCTCGAGAAGCACTTCGTTGCCGTGATCGGACCGAGCGGGTCCGGCGGCAGCCCGGACTGCTAGTCGGCGAAGCGCCAGCCGATCGTCTGGCCGGCGAGAAACGGGACGATGTCACCAGCGACGAGTTCGGGCACCGTCACCTCGCTTCGCTCCAGCGTAACAGTCTCTTCGTTCAGCGGGAGGCCGTAGAAGTTGGCGCCATTCTCCGATGCGAAGGCTTCCAGCCGGTCGAGTGCGCCCTCCTCCTCGAAAACCGTGGCGTAGGCCTCCAGCGCGAACGGCGCGTTGAAGATGCCGGCGCAGCCGCAGCCGGACTCCTTGGCGTTTTTCGCATGCGGCGCGCTGTCGGTGCCGAGGAAGAACTTCGGCGATCCTGACGTCGCGGCTGCGCGGACCGCGAGGCGGTGCTGCTCGCGCTTAACCACCGGCAGGCAGTAGGCGTGAGGCCTCAGGCCTCCTGCGAACAGCGCATTACGGTTGAGCATCAGGTGCTGCGGCGTGACTGTCGCGGCGACATTGCGGCCGGCGTCGCGAACGTAATCCGCCGCTTCCCTGGTCGTGATGTGCTCGAGCACGATCTTAAGGCCCGGGAAGTCCCGGACCAGCGGTTCGAGGATGCGGTCGATGAACACCGCCTCGCGATCGAATACGTCGATGTCCGGATCGGTGACTTCACCGTGGACGCAGAAGACCATCCCGATCCTCTGCATCCGCTCCAGCGCCGCGCGGATGTTGCGGATGTCGGTGACGCCGCTCGCGCTGTTTGTCGTCGCGCCGGCCGGATAGAGCTTGGCCGCGACCCAGACGCCCTCGCGGTGGCCGCGTTCGATCTCGTCGGGGTCGGACTGGTCGGTGAGGTAACAGGTCATCAGCGGGGTGAAGCCGGGACCAGAGGCTTCGCGGATGCGCTCGCGATAGCCCCTCGCCTGCTCCACGCTCGTTACCGGCGGGACAAGGTTCGGCATGATGATCGCCCGGGCGAACTGCCGTGCGGTGAACGGCGCGACCGCACGGAGCATGTCGCCATCGCGCAAATGGAGGTGCCAGTCGTCGGGCCGGCGGAGGGTCAGCGTTTGCGAAGCCACGGGCCGCTCCCTAACTGAGGACCATGGCTGCTACCACCCTCACCGACCGTGCTGTTGTTCGACTGTCCGGAGAAGACGTTCGCGGGTTCCTGCAGGGCCTCGTCACCAGCGACGTCGCGGGCGAATTGCCGGTCTGGGCCGGGCTGCTGACGCCGCAGGGCAAGTGCCTGTTCGACTTCATCGTCTGGGCCGACGGCGGGGATTTGCTCCTCGATTGCGAAGCGAACGCGGTCGACGATTTGATCAAGCGGCTGAGCATCTATCGTTTGCGGCGGCCGATCACGATTGCGCGAGATGAGGCGATTGCCGTGCATTGGTCGCCGGAGGGATCGGACGATCCGCGCCTTCCGGAGCTCGGCCGCCGCTGGCTGGGCGAGGCGTCGGAACCCGCGAGCGGTTGGCTCGAGCATCGCCTTCGACTTGGCGTTTGCGAAGGGCGCGCCGAACTTGGCGATATCCTCTGGCTGGAATGCAATGCGACGGAGCTGAACGGGGTGAGTTTCACCAAGGGCTGTTTTGTGGGCCAGGAAAACACCGCGCGCATGAACTGGCGGTCGAAGGTGAACCGGCGGCTGGTCGTTGTGCCGACCGTCGATGAGACTGCAAAAACGCGCGCAATTTACGCTGAAATCGGGCTTTCGGTGCAGCATTTGCGTGTCGATGCGCTGGAATCGGCGCTGATTCCGGACTGGCTGGCGGCGTCTCTAGAGAGCAGCGAGCCGGCCTAACGTCATAAGGTCACAAAGGTCACGGAGAGCAGTGCCTTTTGTGTGACCTTAAGCGTCGACTGTTCCCGAATTCACTCCGCAAAAGAAAGAGCCGGGCGCGTTGTCGCACAGCCAGCCGCCTGTAGGACAGGAGCAATTCTGCGCTTAAGCCGGTCGCGCGTGCCGCTGCGAGATCCTCCACAGCGCGACGATGCCGATCCCCATCCAGATGACGTTGAGCGCCGTCGAAGGCAGAGCGCCATGCCACCATCCGTTGACGACGAAGCCGGCGGCACCAGCGACGTTCATCCATTGGAAGGCGGCGGACTGGCCAGTCAGCTTGCCCGTGGTGACCATGAGATAGCCGAGCAGGATCAGGCCTGCGCCGATCCAACCGACCGCTTCGACCGCGAGTTCCGTCAGTGACACGCTGCTGCTGCTTAAGCCGCGAGCTTCCGCAGCACGTAGTGCAGGATGCCGCCCGAGTTGAAATATTCGAGCTCGTTGTACGTATCGATGCGACAGCGGACGGTGATGGTCAGTTCCTCGCCATTGTCGCGCTTCACGCGGACCTCGACGTCCTGGCGCGGCTTCACGTCGGCAATGCCCGTGATCGTGTAGCTTTCGTTGCCGGTGAGGCCGTAAGTCTCCGCGCTTTCGCCGTCGCGGAACTGCAGCGGGAGCACGCCCATGCCAACGAGGTTCGAACGGTGGATCCGCTCGAAGCTTTCGGTAATCACCGCGCGGACGCCGAGCAGGACCGTGCCCTTCGCGGCCCAGTCGCGCGAGCTGCCGGTGCCATATTCCTTGCCGGCAATGACCACGAGCGGCTTGTTGTCGGCCATGTAGCGCATTGCCGCGTCATAGATCGGCAGCGTCTCGCCGGTCGGTGCGTAGCGGGTGAAACCGCCTTCGACATTGTCGAGCATGCGGTTGCGGATGCGGATGTTGGCGAAGGTGCCGCGCATCATCACTTCATGATTGCCGCGGCGAGCGCCGTAGCTGTTGAACTCGGCGCGCGGAACACCGTGCTCGACGAGGTAGCGGCCGGCCGGGCTGTCCGGCTTGATCGCGCCGGCAGGCGAGATGTGGTCCGTGGTGATGCTGTCGCCGAACACCGCCAGCGGGCGCGCGTCGACGATGTCGTTGAGCGGCTTCGGCGTCATCGTCATGCCGGTGAAGTAGGGCGGATTCTGGATGTAGGTCGATTCCGCCGGCCAGCCGTAGGTATCGCCGCCCGAGACCGGGATCTTCTGCCAGCGCTCGTCGCCACGATAGACGTCGGCATAGCGGCTGCGGAACATGTCAGAGTGGACGTGCGCGTCGATCAAAGCGCGGATCTCGTCGTTCGACGGCCAGATGTCCTTCAGGAACACGTCCTGGCCGTTGCGCGCCTTGCCGATCGGCTCATTGGCCAAGTCGGCGCGAACGCTGCCCTTCAACGCATAAGCGACCACCAGCGGCGGCGAAGCGAGATAGTTGGCGCGGCAGTCGGGCGAGACGCGGCCTTCGAAGTTGCGGTTGCCCGAGAGGACGCTGACGGCGACGAGGTCGTTCTCGTTGATCGCCTTGCTGATCGGTTCGGGAAGCGGACCCGAATTGCCGATGCAGGTGGTGCAGCCATAGCCGACAAGGTCGAAGCCGATGGCGTCGAGGTCTTCGCTAAGGCCGCTGGCGTTGAGGTAGTCGGTGACGACCTGGCTTCCCGGGGCAAGGCTGGTCTTGACCCAGGGCTTGGGCTCAAGCCCGAACTCGCGCGCCTTGCGGGCGACGAGGCCGGCCGCGATCAGCACCGACGGGTTCGACGTGTTGGTGCAGCTGGTAATCGCGGCGATGACGACATCGCCGTTGCCCACGTCGAACTGTTCGCCCTCGACCGAAACGCGCGGGTCGTTGTGCTTCTTGTAGGTGCCTTCCAGCTCGGCGTTGAACTGGTCGTCGACGTCGCTGAGCACCACGCGGTCCTGCGGACGCTTGGGGCCGGCGAGCGACGGCTCGATGCTGCTCATGTCCAGTTCGAGCGTGTCGGTGAACACAGGCTCGGCTGAATTGCTGTCGCGCCACAGGCCCTGCGCCTGGCAATAGGCGCGGGTCAGCTCGACGTCCTCGTCCGGACGGCCGGTGAGGCGCATATATTCGAGGGTGCGGTCGTCGATCGGGAAGAAGCCGCAGGTCGCGCCATATTCGGGCGCCATGTTGGCGATCGTCGCGCGGTCGGCGACGCTCATGCTGTCGAGGCCGGGTCCGAAGAATTCGACGAAGCGGCCGACGACGCCCTTGGCGCGGAGCATCTGCGTGACGGTGAGCACGAGGTCGGTGGCGGTGATGCCTTCCTTGAGCGCGCCCGAAAGACGGAATCCGACGACTTCCGGAATGAGCATCGAGACCGGCTGGCCAAGCATCGCGGCTTCAGCCTCGATGCCGCCGACGCCCCAGCCGAGAACGCCAAGGCCGTTGACCATGGTCGTGTGGCTGTCGGTTCCGACGAGCGTGTCGGGGAAGGCGACATTCTCGCCATTGTCGTCGGTGTCGGACCAGACGCCGCGGGCGATATGTTCGAGGTTCACCTGGTGGCAGATGCCGGTTCCCGGCGGGACGACCTTGAAGTTGTCAAAGGCGCCGCTGCCCCACTTGAGGAATTCGTAGCGCTCGCCGTTGCGGGCATATTCGAGCTCGACGTTGCGGTCGAACGCCCTGGGCGTGCCGAACTCGTCTACCATCACGCTATGGTCGATGACGAGGTGGACGGGGACGAGCGGATTGATCTTCTGCGCGTCGCCGCCGAGCGACTTCATCGCATCGCGCATCGCTGCGAGATCGACCACGGCGGGAACGCCGGTGAAGTCCTGCATCAGCACGCGCGCCGGGCGGTACTGGATCTCGCGGCTGATCGTCCGCTCCTTCTGCCAGTCGACCATCGCCTGAAGGTCGTCGCGAGTGACGGTCTGACCGTCCTCGAAGCGAAGCAGGTTTTCGAGGAGCACCTTCATCGAGAAGGGCAGGCGATCGACATTGCCGAGCTGCTCCGCGGCTTTGGGGAGCGAGTAATAGGCGAAGGTCTTTCCGCCGGCGGTCAGGGTTGAACGGGTGTCGAGGCTGTCCTGGCCGGTCGGAATCATCGTCTGTCCTGTGGGTTCTGAGATGCTTGGGGCGCCCGCGAGGGCGATTGCGGCGGCCCTTAGCAACCCGTCCCGTTACTCGCAAACGCGCGAGCGCTAGATCCAACCCAGTCTTTTCAGGATGAAGAATGGCAATACGGCGCTGACCGCGATTGACCCGAGCGCGAGCGGATAGCCCCAGACCTGCTGAAGCTCCGGCATGTGACGGAAGTTCATGCCCCAGATGCCGGCAAGCAAGGTCGGCGGCATCAGCACGACGGCGACCCAGGAGAAGACCTTCATCGCCGCATTCTGTTCGATGCTGATGAGGCCGAGCGAGGCGTCGAGCAGGAAGGGGAAGTTGTCGCCGAGATAGGCGCTGTAATCGACCAGCGAGTGGACGTCGTTGGAGAGGCTGAACAGGCGATCGCGAGCGACCGCGGCGGAATCGCCCTTGAGACGGCTGGAGCCGGACAGGAAACTGAGCAGCCGTGAGGCGCTGACCGAGGTTTCGCGGATCTTGGCGAGCAGGGTCTGGGCGCGGCCGATGCGGGTCAGCAAGGCGGTAAGGCGGTCGGCGGGAATGCGGCGGGCGTCGGTCTGCTTGCGGAAGATCTGGGCGGAGATCTTCTCGAACTCCGTCGCGACGGTTTCGAGCTCGTCGGCAAGCCGGTCGATGATCGCATCGAGCAGGTTGATGAGCGCGGTGACCGCATCCTGCACGAGCGCAGTGTCGCGCCGGGCGTTGTGCTGGAAAACGCGCACCGGCTTGGGCGTGACATAGCGCACGGTGACCAGCCGATCCTTGGTCAGGACGAAGGTGATCGGGTCGCTTTTCGGATGGCCGTCCTCAACCCCATAGAGCGCGCTCATGGTCAGATAGAGCGCGCCGTTCGATTCATAGAGGCGGCTCGACGGCTCGATCTCCGCCATGTCGTCGCGGGTCGGGACCTGCAGGCCGACGCAGCGTTCGACGAGCTGGTCCTCCTCGCGCGTCGGTTCTTCGAGGTCGATCCAGGTGGCGCCGTCGGGAATGCGCTGCTCGGTCGTCGGGTCGATTACCCCACCGTCGCAGCCGGGACCGTATGTGCGCAACATCAGCGGCTGTGTCCCGCTAAGCGAACAGCTTTGCAAGCCGCATCGCTCTGCTACTCCTGCGGCCGATGACGATAACGAAGCGTGCGGCGGTGGCCGCGATCCTGATCCTGGCGGTTGCGGGCGTCGTGCTGCTGATGATGGGACGGCCGCCGATTTGCACGTGCGGGACGGTCGACCTGTGGGTCGGCGAGCCGAACAGCTCGCGCACCAGCCAGATGCTCGCCGATTGGTACAGCCCGAGCCATATCGTCCACGGTTTCCTGTTCTTCGGAGCGCTATGGCTGGTCGGGCGGCGCTGGCCGATCGAGCGGCGGTTCCTAATCGCGCTCGTGGTCGAGACGGCGTGGGAGATCGTCGAGAACACGCCGATGGTCATCGACCGCTATCGCGAGACGACGGCGGCGCTAGGCTATACCGGGGACAGCGTGCTCAATTCGATGTCGGACATTGCGATGATGTCGCTTGGGTTTCTCGCGGCGCGGAAGCTGCCGGTTTGGGCGTCGGTCGCTGTGGTGATCGTGCTGGAGCTGGTGCCCTTGTTCGTGATCCGCGACAATCTGACGCTGAACGTGTGGATGCTGCTTGCGCCCAACGATTCAATCAAGGCGTGGCAGACGGCGCTTTAACCCGCTAGAGCGTTGATTCTGCGAAGGAGTTGCCCGTGAAGCGAGTTGCATTGGCTGTGATTTTGGCGGCTGCGGCCGTGACCCCGGCCCAGGCGGGCGAATTGTTCGGCGGGCTTTACGTCCACGACATCGACTCTCCCCTGACCTTGAGCGGGATCGAGAAGGGCTTCGACGTTCAGCTCGGCTATCGCGGCGGGCGCATCGGCAGGACGCCGCTGCAGCCGTACGTGTTCGGAGCGCTGAACACGGCGGGTGCAACGAGCTACGCCGCGGCGGGACTGTCGGCGAAGTTCGGCGATCGGCTCTACGTGCGTCCGGGGCTCGGGATCGCCATCCACAACGGGTCGGCGGCCAATTTCGACGATCCCACCAACGACAAGGTTGAGTTCGGCAGCCGCGTCTTGTTCGAGCCGGAGCTCGGCATCGGAGCGCGGCTCAATTCGCGAACGACCGTCGAGGCGAGCCTTGTCCACCTGAGCCACGCCCAGATCTTCGGGAAGGAAAATCCGGGGATCGACAACCTCGGCGTGCGGCTTTCGGTCGCGCTTCCCTAAAGACAGCGCGTCAGCTGCGGCGGCGTGTTCTCGGTCAGGGTGAACGGGCCGACTACCGTGCCGTCCTCGAGCGTGACCCGGAGTGTCATCTGCGGACCGACGATCTCGCCCGAATAGGTCGCGCGCTGGCTCTTGAAGATCTGGCCGACGCGGATCGGGCCGCCTTGGCCTTCCATGTACATTCCCGAGACGGAGAAGCGGCCATCGGGCCCGGGGATGATCGCCTTGTCGATCGTGCCTGACGCGCAGTCGAACTGAACCGTGCCGAGGCCGCCCTCGAGGGTGATGCCGGCGTGCGGGCCGCCCCAATCACCCATGAGGTTCGGCGGCTTCTGCTCCATCGTCGCGCAGCCCGCGAGAGCCAGAGCCAGTCCTGCAGCCAATAGCCTCATTGCATCCCCCTCAGATCCTGAAGATGGCGGCGCTCGATCGAGGCCGCAGCCGCAGCGACGGGCTTCAGAGTCGGGCTAGATCCACGCGCGGCGAAGGCGCTGTGGAGCGCGAGCGCCTGTTGATGCACGCGCAGCTGCTGCTGCACGTAAAGGCGGTCGAAGTCCGCGGCGGCCAAAAGCTCGCGCATCATCGCTTCATGTTCGGGCCGAAGCGTCGCCGATGGCAAGAGGTTGAGACGGCGGCCCGCGAACGAAAGCTGGCCGCTGGTGCCGGCATGATCGCTCATGATCCGTCGCGCGAAGTCGCGGACCCGAGGATTAGTGGCGCGAGTCAGAGCCAGTTCCGACGAGCGGATCGCGAACAGGTCGATGGACGCGGCCCTTGCGACGTAATCGGCCGGCGTCGCTGCGGCGGTCGCGGGCGGACGCGGACGGGCCGGACCCGGCCGGGGTGTCGGCGACGGCGGGCGTTCCTCGCTGGCGCAGCCGGCGACCATCAGTGAGGCAATAGCCGTTGGAAGGATGAAGCGCCGCATTCCGAGTGACCCCTCCTGTTACCCGCGGCCAACGCGCCAACGGCTGTTTAGCGCCCGATCATCTTCTCGGGCTTTACGACGCGGTCGAAGGTTTCTTCGTCGACCAGGCCAAGCTCGAGGCCCGCTTCCTTGAGCGTCAGGCCCTTCTTGTGCGCATGCTTGGCGATGGTCGCGGCATTGTCGTAGCCTATTTCCGGAGCGAGCGCGGTGACCAGCATCAGCGACTTGGCCATCAGCTCGCTGATCCGGGCCTCGTTGGCCTCGAGCCCGTCGAGCGTACGCTTGGTGAAGCTTTCCATGCCCGTGCTGAGCAGGTTGATCGAGCGGATGACGTTGGCTCCGATCAGCGGCTTGAACACATTCAACTCGAAGTGCCCCTGGAGCCCGCCGACGGTGACAGCGACGTGGTTGCCCATCACTTGCGCGGCGACCATCGTCAGCATCTCGGCCTGCGTCGGATTGACCTTGCCCGGCATGATCGAGCTTCCCGGCTCGTTCTCCGGGAGGACGAGTTCGCCAAGGCCCGAGCGCGGGCCTGAACCGAGCAGGCGGATGTCGTTGGCGATCTTGCTAAGCGAGACTGCGATCGTGTTGAGCACGCCCGACAGCTCGACCATCGTGTCGTGGGCCGCCATTTCGGCGAACTTGTTGGGCGCGCTGGTGAACGGCAGGCGCGTGAGGTTGGCGATCTCCTTTGCGAAGGCTTCGGCGAAGCCCTTCGGCGCGTTGAGGCCGGTGCCCACGGCGGTGCCGCCCTGCGCCAGCTTGAACACGCGCGGGAGAACGCCTTCGACGCGCTGGATATTGTCGGCGATCTGCTGGGCGTAGCCGGAGAATTCCTGACCGAGCGTCAGCGGCGTCGCGTCCTGAAGGTGGGTGCGGCCGAT
>JAEVYW010000244.1 GCA_023392555.1 Pseudomonadota bacterium
GCCGACCGTAGAAGGTTGCATTGATCTCGATCGCGCTGAGGTGCGTTGATGCGTACTCAAGCTCCTTCGATTGCGGCAGCTTGTCCGGGTAGAACACGCCTCGCCAGGGCGGAAACGTCCACCCGCCGACACCGATGCGGATCCGCGCTTTGCTCATGGCTGTTCGCTGCACCCTTTGCGCGCATGCCGCAATTAGGATTCGCTTTTGCCGTTCCGGCGGGTAAGTCCGGCTCATGACGTTTCTCGTCACGGGGGCTGCCGGCTTCATCGGATTTTCGACTGCGCGCGCGCTGCTCGCGCGGGGCGACCGCGTGCTCGGCATCGATAACCTCAACGACTATTACGATCCCACGCTGAAGCAGGCGCGGCTGAAGCAATTGTCGGATCAGTACGGAAACACGTTCCGTTTCAAGCAGGTCGATTTTGCCGACTCCCAGGCCTTGGCCGCCGGGACATCGGACGAGGATTTCGACCGGATCATCCACCTCGGTGCGCAGGCAGGCGTTCGCTACAGCATCGAGAACCCGATGGCCTACGTGCAGTCGAACCTGGTCGGCCACGTCAACATGCTCGAACTGGCCCGGCATCGCCGCTCCAGCCACTTCGTCTACGCGTCTTCGTCGTCAGTCTACGGCGGCAACAAGAGCCTGCCGTTCCGCGTCGAGGACCGCGTCGATCATCCGCTCTCGCTCTACGCCGCGACCAAGAAGGCCGATGAGCTGATGAGCGAGTGCTACGCGAACCTGTACCGCTTGCCCTCGACCGGGCTTCGCTTCTTCACCGTGTACGGGCCGTGGGGCCGTCCCGACATGGCGATGTGGATCTTCACCAAGGCGCTGTTTGCCGGTGAGCCGCTGCCCCTGTTCAATCATGGCGAGATGCGGCGCGACTTCACCTTCATCGATGATATCGTCACTGGCGTTCTGGCATGTGCCGACGGCCCGCCGCTGGACGATGGAACGATGAAAGCCGGTGGAAGCAATGGGCCGCACGCCGTCTACAATATCGGCAACAACCGCAGCGGGGACCTGATGCGGGTCGTCGAGTTGCTGGAGCAGGCGACCGGGAAGAAGGCCCTCTGCGACCCCAAGCCGATGCAGCCTGGCGATGTCAGCAATACCTTCGCCGACATCCGCGCGATCGAGCGCGACCATGGATTCAAGCCCACAACTGCCATCGACGAGGGCGTTCCGCGCTTCGTGCAATGGTACAGGGAGTATCATAACGTATGAGCCTGCCGCCGATCTTCGACCGTCTTCGCCTGCCGGTCATCGCGGCGCCGCTCTTCATCGTTTCAAATCCGCAACTGGTTATCGCCCAGTGCAAGGCCGGCGTGGTTGGAAGCTTCCCCGCGCTCAACGCACGGCCGGCCTCGCAGCTGGACGAGTGGATCCACGAGATTACCGAGGCGCTCGCGGCCCATGACCGCGACAATCCCGATGCGCCGTCAGCTCCGTTCGCGGTTAACCAGATCGTGCACCGGTCTAACGACCGCTTCGAGCATGACGTGGAGGTCTGCGCGAAGTGGAAGGTGCCGATCGTCATCACCTCGCTCGGTGCGCGCGAGGAGCTGAACCACGCCGTCCACTCATGGGGCGGGATCACGCTTCACGACATCATCGACGACCGCTTTGCCCGGAAGGCGATCGAAAAGGGCGCGGACGGCCTGATTGCGGTCGCTGCCGGGGCAGGGGGGCATGCGGGACGCTGGTCGCCGTTCGCTCTCATTCACGAAATCCGCCGCTGGTTCGACGGACCGCTTGCTCTGTCGGGAGCCATCGCAACCGGCGACGCGGTGCTTGCGGCGCAGGCCATGGGGGCGGACCTCGCTTATATCGGCTCCGCCTTCATCGCGCCGCCAGAAGCGCGAGCGACCGACGAGTACAAGCAGGCAATTGTATCGAGCAGCGCGGCCGACATCGTCTATTCGAATCTCTTCACCGGCATCCACGGCAATTATTTGCGGTCATCGATCGTGGCCGCGGGGCTCGACCCAGAGAACCTGCCTGCGCCAGGCTCCGAGGCCATGAACTTCCAGTCCGCGACCGGCGCGAAGGCGTGGCGCGACATCTGGGGCTCAGGGCAAGGTGTCGGAGCGGTCGACGAGGTTGCACCGACGGCGGGCCTCGTCGCTCGCCTGACCGAAGAATATCGGGCCGCAAAGTCGCGGCTATGCGCTAGCTGATCGCTTCCAGCTTCTCGCGCCATCCCGCCGGAATTCCCGTGGGTCGCCGCGTTGCCCGGTCAACCACGACGTGGACGAACTCACCTTCGGCAGCGGCGCTGCCCGAGCCTTCGCCGAACACACCAATGCGATAGCGGATGCTCGATCGGCCCAGCTCGGCGACCGCAAGGCCGACTTCAATCGGCGCAGGAAATTCGAGCGGCGCGGCGTAGGTGCAGCGTGTTTCGACCACCAATGCGATCGGGTCGCCGTTGGCGATGTCGAGCATCCCCTGTTCGACCAACCACGCGTTCACGGCGCTGTCGAACCACTCGTAGTAGACGGTGTTGTTGACGTGCCCGTAAGCGTCATTGTCGGCCCAGCGCGTCGTGAAGGTTCGCCATACGTTGAAGTCGGCGCGAGTTGCCGGGGGGCGGCGGCTCACCAGGCGGACTCGTAGAGCCGCTGTGCGTCCGCTTCGTCGATGGGACACGGATTGTTCACCAGGAGCCGGGTCTGCTTCATCGCTTCGCGGGCCAGCGTCGGCGCTTCGCCGATGTCGATGCCATAGTCGCGCAGGCGTGTCTGAATGCCGCTTTCTTGGACCAGCTGGTCAAGGCGATCGATGAGGATTGCGGCGCGCGCCTGACTGCCTTCGCTCTCGCAGCCCGGTAGGACGATCGGCGCCAGCTCCGCATAATGCTCGCGAGCTGCCTCGGAATTGTGCTGGAGGACGTGGCGCAGCATCAGGGCGTTCGAAACGCCGTGGGGCAGGTGGTGCAGGCCGCCGAGCGGGTAGGCGAGGGCATGGACTCCCGCGACAGGGGCGTTCGAGAAAGCAAGCCCCGCGAGGTGCGCTCCGAGAAGCATGGCCTCTCGGGCCGCAAGGTCGCCGGGATGCTCGCAAGCGGTGAGCAAATTGCTCGTCAGCAGGCGAAGAGCCTCGCGAGCGAGCGCGTCGGAGATCGGGTTCTTCAGTCGCGCCGAGGTGTAGGCCTCCACCGCATGGACGATCGCATCGATCCCCGTCGCGGCCGTCACGCCCCTTGGCAGTCCTACAATCAGTGTCGGGTCGAGCACCGCCCAATCCGCGGTCAGGGGGCGGGCGTTGACGGCGAGCTTCACGCCGCCTTCGCAGGTGATGACCGAGATTGGCGTCGCTTCGGAGCCGGTGCCTGCCGTCGTCGGGACGAGAATCAGCGGCAGGCGCTCGCCCTTGGCGAGGCCGACGCCCCAGATCGTATCGAGATCGTCACCCGAACCGAGAAGGTATGCAGCGAGCTTGGCCACATCCATCGGGCTCCCGCCGCCGAAGCCGATGACGGAGGAGGCGCCTCGGGCGCGACCCGCCTCGACTGCTGCTTCGAGCGTCGCACGCGACGGGTCAGCTTCCACTTGATCGAAGATGGTGACCGTGCGGCCGGACGCTTCGAGCGCCTCGACCGGCTCACGCGTTAGGCCGAGTGAGGCCAGCTGCTCGTCGGTGACGAAGAGTACCGATCCTTCCGGTAGCAGGTCTGCGATTTCCGTGGCTTTGCCGGCGCCGGCAATCAGCCGCGGTCCGGGGTGGAAGGTGAAGCTGCGCATCGCCGCGCAGATTAGCGGCGCTTAGCCGAGATTCCCACCGAGACCGCGTTCAAGCCGGCCCATCAGCGCGCGGGCAGGGCTGGTTGGCGTTTCCTCCGCGACGACGCCCTCGTCGACGCGCTTGATGCGGGCATAAAGATCGCTGCTCGCTTCGATCAGGCGGCGAGCTTCGGGCGGCATCTTTGCCACGACCTCCGGATCGCTCTCCGCGGCATGGCCAAGGCGGCGTTCCGGACGACGGCCTTCGGGCCCAGGGATTTCGCCGGTCTCGATTGCGCGCTGGGTCAGAAGCCACGCGACGATGTGCATGATCCGCGTCGTGACCTTCAGCGATTCGCAGGCGAAGCTGACGCGGATGAAAGGCTCGAGCAAGTTGCGGTCGTCGCGGCCGGCTTCGTCGAAGTAATGCCGGGCCTCATCGGCGAGCAGCATCGCTTCGGTGTATAGGCCGTCGATGACCCGCGAGGTGATGCGGACCTCGGCCGGCGGATTGTCGCTCGAATCGTCCATTGCCCTAACGAATGCCATTGTTCTCGACTGGTGAAAACGCCCGGGGAGGCGGCCGGAGGCAAGCGCGCGGCGGCCAGTCCCGGCTTGGGACAGTCAGGCGATGATGTCCGGCACGCTGCGATCGATGATCAGCTGGATCTGATCCTTCAGAAGCAGCTTGCGCTTCTTGAGCCGCGCAATCTCGAGCGAGCCCAGCACCGAGCTCTCGGCCGACAGTTCGGCAATTCTCGCATCCAATTCCCTGTGCTCAGCTTTCAGCAGGGAAAGCTGGTCGTTGGCCGCCTGATTCATCCTGATCACGTCTAACCCAAGTCAACTTTGCCGTCACTGCTCGGCCGGCTCCCAAGTATCGACGAGCCGCGATCCAGACGTGCCGGATAGACGTTATGGATGCGAGACAAAGCGTCCGAAAAGTGTTTTATTGGTGACACTGTTCAGCCGCATCCAGGAAAGGAATGGCATCGATGGACAAGATACACGCCGAGGAGCTGGAAACTCAGCACGCGGCTCTCTCGGCGCAGATCGATGACGAAGAGCATCGGCCTCTACCCGACATGATCAAGCTTCACGAGCTGAAGAAAGAGAAGCTCAGACTGAAAGACGAATTGGCCGGCCACTACCACTAGGGCCGGCCTTTTTATTGGCCGTCGGACGCGTCCGAGGCCTGTTCGGCAGACTGATCGTCTGAGGACGCTTCGGAATCCGCCGACTGGACATCAGAGGGAACGGAAGGGTCGATCGCCGGGGAAACCGGCGTGCCCTCGACCGATGTCCCCTCATACTGGCCCGTGGGAACCTCATCCGGCGGTGTGTCGGAATCCGAGGACTCGTCTTCGGCGCTTTCCGAGGAGGATGACGCCGCGCTGCTCGCGGGCGTCACCGCATTCGGAAACGGCGGCGGACCTTCGTCTTCAGAGCTGCCGCAGGCACCCAACGACAGCGCCAGGCCGGCGCTCAGGATTGCAATGAACTTCATGGAATCGCGGGTAACGACAAAATCCTAAGATTCAGTCGTCGCGCGAGACCTTCTCGATCCGTTCGTGCCGCTCTTGCGCTTCCAGCGTCATCGTCGCGATCGGGCGCGCTTCGAGGCGACCAAGCGAGATCGGGTCGCCCGTCACGTCGCAATAGCCATACTCGCCTTCGTAGAGACGACGGATCGCCGCATCGATCTTGGCGATCAGCTTGCGCTGACGGTCGCGGGTGCGAAGCTCGATGCTCCAGTCGGTTTCACTCGACGCGCGGTCGGCCATGTCGGGCTCGCGCATCGAATCGACCTGAAGCTGCGCCATCGTGGCGCGCGATTCTTCAATGATGGATTCTTTCCAGTCCTTCAGCTTGCGAAGGAAATAAGCCCTGTGCAGGTGACACATGAACTCTTCGTCATCGGACGGACGGTAGTTTTCGGTGAGTATGATGCGATCGAACGGAACCGGTTGATCGCCGTACAGGTCGACAAGTGCGGTGGCCATGTAACCCTCCCAGCTCGGACCTTCGAACCCCCCAATTTGGTTCGAAAGCACCCCCAATGCGCCGCCTGCTGCGCGCCGGGCCACCGGTGCAGCCGGAGGCAGATTACTACAGACTTTCCCGGGACTTAGCCCGGTCGGCCGTTAGTATCCCCAACAGCGGCCTATACTTATGGCCCATCGGCTTAACAAGCGCTGTCCAACTGCCGGTGAAGAAATGACAAATCTGTTGCCGAATTAGCGCATTGGCACCCGTTGCGGGCGTGGACGCCGGCGCTCATAGGAGCGTCGCAATGCGCATTCTCCTCACCAACGACGACGGCATCAACGCCCGGGGACTCGACCTTCTCGAGACCATCGCGCGGACCTTTTCGGACGATGTCTGGGTGGTCGCTCCCGCCGGCGAGCAATCGGGAGCGGGTCATTCTCTGACGCTGACCGAGCCGGTTCGGCTGCGCCGCCACGACAACCGCCGTTTCTCGGTCCAGGGCACGCCGACGGACGCCGTCATGATGGCGCTCGCCCACATCATGGTCGAGTCGCCGCCGGACCTCATACTGTCGGGGATCAACCGCGGTGCGAACCTCGCCGAGGACGTGACCTACTCCGGCACCGTCTCCGCGGCGATGGAGGGCGCGCTCGCGGGTGTCCGCTCGATCGCGCTCAGCCAGAGCTATTCGCGCGAAGGCATGGGCGACACGGTGCCTTTTGCGGCCGCCGAGGCCTGGGCGGAGAGGATCCTCCAGCTGCTGGTCAACTTCGACACGCCGCCGGGCACGCTGATCAACGTCAACTTCCCCGCGCTGCCACCCGAGGAGATCAAGGGCGTGCGTGTTTGCCGCCAGGGGATCCGCGACTACGGCCGCCTCCGGATCATCGAGCGCAAGGACCCGCGCGGCTACCCCTACTTCTGGTTCGGCCTTGCGCCGGTCGTTGAGACGCCAGGACATGTGACCGACCTTGAGGTGGTCGCCGACGGCTATGTGTCGGTGACGCCGTTGCATCTCGATCTGACGCACGATCCTTCGCTGGAAACGCTGCAGAACCGCTTCGCCTCGTCGCAGGC
>JAEVYW010000009.1 GCA_023392555.1 Pseudomonadota bacterium
GCGCAGGACCTGGCATCGCGATTGCGATGGACGATGCCGCAGCGGCCGCCGCCGCGACCGGTCATCTTGCCTCGCTCGGCCACCGGCGCATCGGCTTCATTACCGGCAGCGACGAATATGCGCTGAGCGCGGAGCGGCTCGAAGGGTATCGGCGGGGAATCCGGGAGGCGGGCCTTGATGACGACCCCGCGCTTGTCGCGCCGGGCGATTTCACCTTCCGATCCGGGATTGAGGCTACGCGTGCTCTTCTATCCTTGGGCGAACCGCCGACCGGCATCGTCGCGAGCAGCGACCAGATGTCTCTCGCCGCGCTCGAAGTCGCCAAGGATCGCGGACTGCAGGTGCCGGCCGATCTGTCGGTCGTGAGCTTCGATGACACGCCGATCGTCAAGTTCAGCACGCCCCCGCTAACCGCGATCCGCCAGCCGGTGGCGCAAATGACGGCTCGCGCAGCGAAGCTCCTGATCGAATCCACGCCAGGCGGGACGTCTTCGGTCGACACCGAATTTCTGCCGTTCGACTTGATCGTTCGTGGATCGACCAGCACACCATCCGGGCGTGCCTGACTCCAACCGCAAGTTTCTGATCCTGTTCGCGCTGGCCAATGCGGGCGGTGTGGTCGCTTACGCGCCGCTCCTGACGCTGATCTTCCCTGCTCGGATCTGGGACATCGCCGGTGTGTCCGCGATCCACTGGCTGGGCGTCACGACCTTTGCGGGGGCCATCTCAGCAAGCGTCGGGAACGTCGCATTTGGCTGGCTGAGCGACTTGATAGGAGCGCGGCGAAACTGGGTCCTTGCCGGCCTCACGCTTACGATCGCCAGTTACGCGTTCCTGTTCTTCGCCGCCTCGCTTCTGGCGATCGTGTCGGCGGTGGTCGTCTACCAGCTTTCGCTCAACATGATGCTCGGGCCAATGACGGCCTTGGCGGCGGATACGGTACCCGACGAGCAGAAAGGCTTGCTTGGCGGATGGCTTGCCGCCGGACCTCCGATCGGCGCACTTGCCGGCGTCGCCGCGACATCGCCGTGGCTCGACCGCGAATGGATGCAGTTCGCGATCGTCTGCGCGCTGGTGGTGACGCTTGTCTCGCCAGTTCTGTTGCTCAGCCGTTCGGAAGTCCCGCGTCCCATCGCGCCCGTGCGGCGAGACCCCGTCCAGCAGAGGCTGGGTTTCGGGCTGCTGTGGATCGCTCGTCTGATTGTGCAGGTTGCAGGAGCAGTGCTGTTCTCTTTCCTGCTCTTCTACTTCAGGAGCATCCCGCAGCCGGTGACGCAGTCCATGGTCGCCATCATCTCCGCAACGACGCTAGCCGTCGCCTTTCCCACGACGATCCTGATCGGGCGGCTTTCCGATCGATGGGGTCCGAGAAAGCCTTTCCTGATCGCGGCTGTCGGCGCTGCCGCCATCGGTCTGCTGACCCTGGCCACTTTCGAAACCTTGGCCGCGGCCGTCCTGGGTTACGCGATTTTCGAATGGAGCGTGGCCATCTTCCTTGCGCTTCACACTGCCTATGCGATGCAGGTCCTTCCGAGCCCAGGCCGCCGCGGGCGGGACATGGGCCTCCTGAACCTGACCAACACGTTACCGAGCCTGATCGCGCCCGTCCTTACCGTCGGACTGGTGCCAAGCCACGGCTTTTCCACCCTGTTTGCAGTTCTTGCAGCAACCATGGCAGTCGCGACCCTCTGCATGGCGCTGATCCCTGACCCTGGTCGACTTACAGACAGACAGGCGGCCGCAGGTAGCGCGACTGGTTCAGCATAGTGGTGGCTGCCTCGCGTCCTAACGAAGTCACGTCTCTCCTTTCTTCGTCGAGATACCCTGCAGTGTGAATACCGACCCGCGCTCTGGCCCCCTGAGATGGGCTAGGCTAGCGGCACCCGGATGGGAGCCGGCGTGCGCAAGATTCAACAGCGTGAGAAGCTCGCGGGCATTTGCCTGATCGCAGCATCCTCGTTGGCCCTGGTGCTCGCGAACAGCGGAGCGGCGCAGGGTTTTCATGACCTTCTGGAATTCCGCTTCGGTCCGAGGATGCCTCGCTTCGGGCAGATGAGCCTTCATCAATGGATTGCCGACGGTCTGATGGCAGTGTTCTTCCTGCTGGTCGGGCTCGAGGTGAAGCGGGAGTGGTACGACGGGCGGCTATCCACGCGCGCCGAGCGGCGGCTGCCGATCATTGCTGCTGCAGCCGGGATGGCGGTGCCTGCACTCATCTACCTTGCCGTAACCGGGTTCGACCCGGCCTTGCGCAGCGGGTGGGCGATCCCGTCGGCCACCGACATCGCATTCGCAATCGGGATCCTCGCTTTGCTCGGCAACCGTGCCAACCCGGCGGTCAAGCTGCTGCTGGTGACCATTGCCATTGTCGACGACGTAGGCGCCGTCGCGATCATCGCACTTGTCTACACGGCTTCACTCGATGCGACTGCGATCGGCATTGCGGCGCTGCTGCTGGGCGGCATGGCGCTCCTCAATCTCTGTGGAGTGAGGCGGCTTTTTCCGTACCTGGTCGGCTTTGTCTTGCTCTGGTTCGCAATGCTTGCAAGCGGCATTCATCCGACCATCGCCGGCGTCCTGGCGGCACTGGCCATTCCGCTCGGAAGGGGCGAGGCATACTCTCCGCTGAAGCGGCTCGAGCACTCGATCCATCCGTGGGTCATGTTCGGCATCGTTCCGCTGTTCGGCCTCGTCAGCGCGGGCGTGCACGTTGGCGGTTTCGGAGAACTGCTGCAGCCCTTGCCGCTTGGTATCTTGCTTGGCCTGTTTCTCGGCAAGCAGATCGGCGTGTTCGGGGCAGTCTGGCTGGCGGTTCGCTCGGGATTGGCGACGAAGCCGGACCATGCTTGCTGGACCGAGCTTTATGGTGCGTCGGTCCTTTGCGGAATTGGCTTCACGATGAGCCTGTTCATCGGCGCACTGGCCTTCCCGAACTCATCGGAAGCAGTGGAATTGGCGAAGCTCGGGACGCTCGCTGGTTCAATTCTTTCGGCGCTGGTCGGCTACGGGGTCCTCCGCTTGGTTGCCCCAGCGCCGTTCGACCCGATCGATGTCGAAGACGCCGGCGAGATCTTCTCCGATGAGGAAGCGGCCGCTAGCTCTTGATCGCCACCTTCATTCGATCGCCGGCAGGTGCTGGCTTGTGATCCCCCAACCTGAGTTTCGATCCGCCGGCCCGCCCGAGCAACTCCTCGACGTCCGCAATCGTGAACGCGTCCGATCGGTCTGTCTTCGCAAGCTCGTCCCACGTCACGGGAGCAGCAACCGGCATCCCGTCTCGCGCTCGCGCGGAATAGGGCATGATTGCCGTTGCGGTTCGCTGGTTGCGCAGGAAGTCCAGGAAGATCCGGCCTCGCCGTTCCTTTTTCGGCAAGGCGGTCGTGAAGCGTTCGGGATCGGCTTCAGCCAAAGCGGTGCAAAATGCCTTGGCGAAGTTACGGACTTCGTCCCATCCCGCTTGCGCGATCAGCGGTACGACGACGTGCACGCCCTTGCCGCCGGTCAGCAAAGCAAAGCTGTCGAGGCCGAGCGCGCGAAGCGAGCGGTGAAGCTGGAACGCAGCCTCTTTCACCGCGTCGAAGCCGAGCTGCGGGTCGGGGTCGAGGTCGATCACCAGCCGGTCGGGCGTTTCGACTGCAGTGGCGCGGCTGCCCCAGCCGTGGAATTCGACGCTCTGAACCTTCGCGCAGGCGGTGATTTCCTCCGCCGTCTCGACGAAAAGATATTGCTCGGTGCGCCCATTCTTCTGGGCGACCGGGTGCAGATGGATGAGCTCGTCGAACTCCTTGCCAGTCGGCGGATGGTCGCGGTTGCGCTGGAAGAAGCATTTGCCCTCACGGCAGCGGAATAGGTTGAGCAGGCGCCCTTTCAGGAACGGGAGCATGATCGGGGCGACGATCTCATAATAAAGAGTGGTCGCCCGGACGCTGATGTCCGGCTTTTCGTAAGTAGGTTCACCTGTCCACGCCACGAGGTTCGAACGCTCGTTACACGCGACTGACGCAGTGCTTGTCCAACCGAGCGTAAGTCCCGGTTTTCTCGCTAATGTTTGTTAGAAACGCGAACCCCTGACCGGCTTGCTGCATTTCCGCAGTCCTTAGTAACGGAGTGCCATGTGACCCAAGCCGACCCTCCCAGCAGCATCTTGATCTTCAAGAGCGTCGTTGCCGATGAGGGTGACTTCGAACCTCAAACCGACTCCGCCGACTATCTTCTGTGCCGCGAGCGCGACGAACGATCAGCGGCAAAAAAGGCGACCTGCGGCATTGCCCGATCGATCCACCAGGAGCTCGCGCAGGCCTATGCGCATCTGCGCGAACAAGTGGCGCGCTGATCACTCTTCCGTCGACGGCGCATTCTCGTTTTCGTCCGGTCCAACCTCCTCCTCCCCCAATTGGCCGCCGCCATAATATGCGTGGTCTGATCCGCCGCCCTTGAAGTCTCCATCCTGCTTGCCCGTATGCGGGTTGGGATAGGCGCCCCCGCCGGACTCGCCGCGCTGGTCGGCATCGTCGGGTCGCGATGTCGGTCCGTTGGTTCGATCGTCTGAAGACATCATTCTCGCTCCTGCTGTCGCATCACCAACGGCTTCGAAGCGTGCAGCGTTCCTACGGCAGTGACGTCAGGCGAAGCCCAACCCACAGGGTGCGGGGCGTTGCTCGCTCGATCGAGCCGTCGTCGTTGATCGCCGCCTCGATCGTCTTGTCGAGCAGGTTCTGTGCTCGCGCGATCAGCTGCACGCGATTGAACAGCGGCCAGGCGGCGAAGGCATCGACCGTCGTGGCGGGACGCAGCTTGCGAACATTCTGATCGTCGTCGAATTGTGCGCCAAGGTGCGTAAGCTGGAGCGATAGCGAACGGCCTTCATCGTCCCAGCCCAAAGCGCCTGACACTGCGATCCTTGGCGTCTGCGCTGGTCGCAAACCGTCCAGGGAAGAGGCCGCTCCGCGAGCGTCGACCTTTGCGTCGGTCAGGCTTGCGCCGAGACGCAGTGACCATGGACCCTGCCTAACGGTCCCGCTCGCTTCTACGCCGCGTACGTTCACGGCATCGATGTTCTGCCGCTGGCGATAGTCGCCGGCGACGAAGCCGATGCCGGGAAAGGTGCCGGGGCCTCGTCCCAGAGTGACGTTGGCGATTGCGTCGTGAAGACGATTGACGAAGGCGGTGACGGAGAAGTCGAAGCTGTTCCGCCGGAAGTCGAACCCGGCCTCGGCTCCGGTGACTGTCTCTGGTTTCAGCTCCGCATTGGCGGCGGTCGCGTCCGCTCCCGCCCGGAACGGCCGAAAGAGTTCGTTGAGCGTCGGAAGACGCCAGCCGCGGTAGGCCGCCGCCCGGACGCTCGCGCCTTCCGCAACGTCGAACACTGCTGCGGCGCGAACCGTCGGCAACCAGCCGCTTCGCTTCGCATATGTGTCGTTGCGCGTTGGAAGTCCGCCGGCCAGAAGCCGTTCCGTCAGCCGACCGTCGCTGATCGACCAGCGATCGAGCCGGGCCCCGCCGCTGAGCGTCAGCGGTCCACTTCGGTAGGTCGCGTCGGCGAACACGCCCCGGGTTGCAGTCTCTCCGCCTGCGATGCGTTGCCGCGTCGGTTCGCCCGCTACAAAGGAATAAAGCTCGCGCGACTCTCCATCGGTGAAGCGCGCATCCGCGCCAAGCCGGAGGTCGATGCCGTGACCGATCGGTGGACGGACTTCGCCGCTGAAGCCAAGGCTGCGCGACGGCACCGAGTCCTGCAGTGAAACCCGTGACGCCGAAACCCGGCCAGCGGATACGCTGGCGAAGCTGCTCCGAAGGTTGCGCCACTGTGCATAGGCCAGCGCGCTCCATTGCCAGCGGCCGCGCCCGACCAGCCTCAGCGACGTATCTGCGCCCCGTGTCCGGTTGCCGGTGAATGCGACACCGCGCTCGCGTTCGTCGACGAAGGCGAGCCCGCTCAACTGCGCCTCGACGTCCGCGCCGAGTGGCGCAATCCAGCGACCGCGCAAGCTCGCTTCCCTGTACGGCGCGGGACGATCGGCCGGACCCCGAGTGTCACGCGTGACAGGGACGAATCCGCCGCTCCGCGCGCCCTGCGCATCGAGGGTCAGGATCGAGGAACCCACGGCAGCGCCAGCGTACACATGCCCGCGCAGGGACTGGCGGCTTCCGGCCTCGACGGTCGCGTCCACACCCGGACTGCTGAGGCTCGTCATATCGATCACGCCCGCAAGCGCACCTGGGCCGTAGGGCACGCCGCCACCGCCGCGGAGAACCCGTACGTCCTGCAACGCGGCTGCATCGTACGCCGGCCAGTTAACCCAACCGCCGAACGGATCGGCTTGCGGCACGCCGTCGAGGATGAGCAAAGCGCGGCTTGATGCATTGCCTCCAAGTGCGCGAAGCGTGACGCCCTGGCTGGTTGGATGTCCGCTGGTCGAGTCCGAACGACGGAACAGTTGCAGCCCCGGAACCTGTTTCAGGATCCCATCGAGCTCATGCGCCGGCGAATTCGAGAGCGCGCGCCGATCGATCGACTGCACCGGATAGGCGCGCTCGGCCGCGGCGTCCGGCAACGCTCGGCCGGTAACGATAATGGTTTCTCCGGCAGGCGGCGGCGGTACGGCGTCGAACATTGCGCTCATATCGTTTGGACCGCGCAAAAGTGCCGCCTCGTTACCCGCATTTTTCGCAGAAAACAGCCGTAGGAACTTAG
>JAEVYW010000087.1 GCA_023392555.1 Pseudomonadota bacterium
CTGATCGTGATCGCGCCGTACAGCGCGGCGGATGCCAAGGGCCTGCTGAAAGCTGCGATCCGCAGCGAGGACCCGGTCGTCTTCCTCGAGAACGAGCTGCTCTACGGCCAGCATTTCGACGTGCCGCAGATGGACGATTACGTCCTTCCGATCGGCAAGGCTCGGATCGTCCGGCCCGGCAAGGACGTGACCATCGTCAGCTACTCGATCGGCGTCGGCGTTGCTTTGGAAGCCGCGCAGGAGCTGATGGGCGAGGGGATCAATGCCGAGGTCATCGACCTTCGCACGCTGCGCCCGCTCGACAAGGCGACGGTTCTGGAAAGCCTCAAGCGGACCAACCGCATGGTCGTCGTAGAAGAGGGCTGGCCCACCTGTTCGATCGCGTCCGAGCTGATGGCGGTGGCGATGGAAGAGGGCTTCGACGATCTCGACGCGCCGGTCATGCGCGTCACCGACGTCGACGTGCCGCTGCCTTATGCCGCCAACCTCGAAAAGCTGGCCCTGATCAAGGCGAGCGATGTCGTCAAAGCCGCAAAGGCCGTCTGCTATCGCTAACGAGCTGGCGGTCGCCATTGGCGGCGACCGCGCGCTGATGCTGCAGCAGGTCGGCGCGGATGTGCGCCCAGCCTTCGAGGCTTTGTTCCAAGTCGATGCGGCGATGGCCGATGTCGTTGCGCGCGCGACGCAGCCGGCGCTCGGCGCGGTGAAGCTGGCTTGGTGGCGAGAGCGGCTCGAAGAGCTCGATAAGGGCAAAGTGCCCGCGGAGCCGCGCCTGGCCGCGGCGGCGCGTGAGTTATTGCCGAGGGACATCAGCGGGTCGGAACTTTCGCGATTGGAAGCCGGGTGGGCGACCCTGTTCGATCAAACGCCCAATCCAGAGATGATTTCCGGGCGCGGGGCGGTGCTTTTCGATTTGGGCGGGCGATTGCTCGGCAAGCCTGATGAGCAGCTTGCCGATGCTGGTGCGCTTTATGCTCTAGTCGCTGTCGCCAGACGTGGCTTGCCGGAGCTGCTGGGAAATGCACGGCCGTATGTGGAGCGCTTGGCCCGGCATCGCTTCAATCGCCGGCTTCGCCCTTTGACCGCACTCGCTCGGCTAGCGGCGCGCGATCTCAAGCAGGGCGAGCCGTTCGAAGAGGAGGGTATTCCACCGCGGCTTGCCGCAATGCTTCGACACCGCTGGAGCGGCGTGGTCGCCTGAGCGATTGACTTGGTCCGCTTCAGCGGCAAATTCACCCACGCCGAATCTCCTTATGTTGAAGGGGGTCCGTGTGGCGCGTTTCCTTGCCGGGGCTGCGGCCTGTTTCCTGCTCATGACCGGTGCATTCTTCCTTTGGCAGGGCAGGGCTGAAGACGCGCCCGCCCTTCCGCCGGCTCCGCCCGCGCGCATGGCGGCGAGCGGTGTGCTGCAACCCACCATTCCGGCAGCGCCCGAAGCGAGCCCGAAATCGCGCGAGGAGAAGCGCTTCTCTCGCGCCGACAAAGACAAAAACGGCCGCATCGAGCGCGAAGAGCTGATGGCGCCGCGCCGCAAGGCCTTCGCCAAGCTCGACACCAACGGCAACGGCACTTTGTCGTTCGAGGAATGGGCGGTGAAGACCGTCAGCAAGTTCGACGGAGCGGACAAGGATCGATCGGGCTGGCTGTCGCCCACCGAATACGCGACGACTGCGCCGCCTCCGCCGAAGCGCAAGCCTCGCTGCGGCTGCTAAGCGGGCTCGGCGACCCGCTGTTGCTCCAGCCAATCAGCAAAGGCGGCACGGGCGCGGTCGGTATAGGCCTTCTTGCGATCCGCCTTTCGGGCGCGGCCCGGTGGCGGCGGCATCAGGCCGAAATTGACGTTCATCGGCTGGAAGGTCTCAGCGTCGGCACCGCCCGTGATGTGACCGAGGAGAGCCCCTAGCGCAGTCTCGGTCGGCGGCGGCGCGAGAGTTTCGCCGGATTGCTCGGCAATGGCGAAGCGCGCGGCGATCAGGCCGATGGCGGCGCTTTCGACATAGCCTTCGCAGCCGGTGATCTGCCCGGCAAAGCGGATGTTGGGCTTCGACTTCAAGCGCAGTTCGGAGTCCAGCAGCTTGGGCGAGTTGATGAAGCTGTTGCGGTGGATGCCGCCGAGGCGCGCAAATTCGGCATTTTCCAAGCCCGGGATGGTGCGGAAGATGCGCACCTGCTCGCCATGCTTCAGCTTGGTCTGGAAGCCGACCATGTTCCACAAAGTACCGAGCGCATTGTCCTGCCGGAGCTGGACACAGGCATAAGGCCAGCGGCCCGTTTTCGGGTTGTCGAGGCCGACGCCCTTCATGGGGCCGTAGCGCAGGGTTTCGTCGCCGCGGTCGGCCATCACTTCGATCGGCATGCAGCCTTCGAAATAGGGCGTGCCCTTCTCCCAGTCCTTGAATTCGGTCTTCTCGCCGTCGCGCAGGGCTTGGACGAAGGCGTTGTACTGCTCCTTGTCCATCGGGCAGTTGATGTAGTCCTTCCCGCCCTTGTCCCAGCGCGCGGCCATCCAGGCGACGTCCATGTCGATACTGTCGCGATGGATGATCGGGGCGATGGCGTCGAAGAAGGCGAGGGCGTCCTGACCGGTCTCGGCGGCGATGGACTCCGCGAGCTTGGATCCGGTCAGCGGGCCGGTGGCGATGATGGTCGAGTGGTCGGGAAGCGCGTCGATTCGCTCGCGTACGATGGTGATGTTCGGGTGGCTCTCGACCGTGCGAGTGACTTCGGCCGCGAATTCGAGCCGATCCACTGCCAACGCCGATCCCGCAGGCACGCGATGCTTGTCGGCCGCGCGCATGATGAGCGAGCCCAAATCCCGCATTTCCTGATGCAGCAGTCCAACGGCATTGTGCTCCGCGTCGTCGGAGCGGAAGCTGTTGGAGCAGACCATCTCGGCCAGGCGGTCGGTCTCGTGCGCGGGCGTCGTATCCCCGCCGCCGCGCATTTCCGAAAGACGGACCTGGATGCCTGCTTCGGCCAATTGCCAGGCGGCCTCCGACCCGGCGAGGCCTCCGCCGATGATGTGAACTTGGCTTGTCATATCGCATTGTCCCTAGTCCCCGGCACGAGGAGCGCAAAGCATGATCGATCATATGGGCATCGCCGTTTCGGACATCGCGCGGTCGCGAAGCTTCTACGAGGCGGCCCTCGGCGCGCTGGGAATGTCAGTGCAGATGGAGGCCACACCGGACCAGACGGAAAGCGGCGGGACCGCGCTCGGCTTCGGCGCGCCGGGCCAACACATCTTCTGGATTGCGGACCAGGAGCGACCGGGTGAGGGCACCCATGTCGCGTTCAGAGCCGATACTCGTGCCCAAGTCGATGCGTTTCACAAGGCGGGTCTTGAGGCGGGCGGGCGCGACAATGGCGGTCCTGGGCTCGGCCGCATTATGGGCCGAACTATTATGCTGCGTTCGTCTACGATCCCGACGGAGCGAACATCGAGGCCGTATGTTACGCTGAGGAATGAAGATCTTTACCATCGGCTATGAAGCGACGACGGTCGGCGAGTTCGTCGCGGCGCTACAGCAGGCGGGCGTCGAGCGCGTGATCGACGTCCGTGCCATTCCCAACTCGCGACGACCAGGTTTTTCCAAGACACCGCTCAGCAACGCGCTTGTCGAGGTTGGCATCGATTACGTGCACCTGCGCGCTCTCGGCACGCCGGCGGACGGCCGCGCGGCGGCGCGGGCTGGGCGGCATGAGGAGCTTGAGCGGATCTACGCCGGTCAGCTCGAACTGCCCGAAGCGATCGCTCAAGGGGCCCAGATGGTCGCGCTCGCACAGGAAAAGGCGAGTGCCGTCCTCTGTTACGAACGCGACCCTGCCGGTTGCCATCGCACCTTGCTGCTCGACGCCGTCGCCCCGGATGCAGAGGTGGAACACCTCTACGCCTGAGGGCTGTACGGCGGCA
>JAEVYW010000145.1 GCA_023392555.1 Pseudomonadota bacterium
ACCTTGCCCGAAGCAAGGGCGTGATCGTGATCGAGGATTGCGCGCAGGCACATGGCGCGATGATCGACGGGAAGAGCGTCGGAAGCTTCGGTGATGCGGCGGCTTGGTCCTTTTGCCAGGACAAGATCATCTCGACCGGCGGTGAAGGCGGGTTCGTAAGCTTCAAAGATCCCGAGCGCGCCGACTGGGCCTGGTCGTTCAAGGACCACGGCAAGAATCGCGACAAGATGCGGGATGTCTCGATCGCGCCGGGGCTGTTCCGCTACGTCCACGACATGCCCGGCACCAATTGGCGCCTAACCGGGCCGCAAGCCGCCATTGGGCTCGCGCAGCTCGCGAAGCTCGACGAGTGGACGGGGCTTCGGGAACGCAACGCGGCCATTTGGCTCCGCGAGCTGAATCAGGTCTCGGGCATTCGCGCACTCCAACCCGCCGCGAACCTGAGACACGCCTTCTACAAGCTCTACGTCTACCTGGACGACAGCGGCCCCGCGGCTGCAGCGGCCCGGAACCGCATCGTCGCAAGGGCACAGGAACAGCAGTTGCGGGTTTTCTCCGGCTCATGCTCGGAAATCTATCTCGAGGCCGCCTTCGAAGGGCTCCCGCACGCTTCGTGTCCCGTCGCCCAGGAACTTGGGGAAACGAGCCTGATGGTCGAAGTCCATCCGACGCTCGACCCGAATCTGCTCGAGCAGAGGGCACGGCTGCTTGCCCGCATTATCGGCGAGACCTTATGCTAGTTCCTTCGACTGTATCTCGAGGGCGTGCCGCACATCATGGTGCTTGATTGGGTTCAAAAGCTGCTGGAGCTGAACCGGGTCCAGAAGCGCCTTATCGTCCTGGGTTACGATATCGCGGCTCTGAACGTGGCGCTCGTGGCGGCGTTCTCGACCCGCCTCGGCGTGCTTTACGTCCCGGCGAACCCGCTCGTCGTGGCGGCGGCGGCGGTGTCATGCCTTGTCGGCGTCCTCACGCTGCAGCAGCTCCAGGTCTACCGCATTTTGCTGCGCTTCTTCGACCTCAGAATCGTAACGAGGATTCTCCTCGCCAGCGTCGCGGCTGCGGGTGCGTGGGTGGTGATGGTTTATCTCACCAACGCCCAGATTTCCTTCACCGGGATCCGCTTCAACGTCCCTCGTTCGGTGGCCTTCATTTATTGCGGGTTCGCGTTCCTGCTCCTGTTCATGGGGCGCTATGCGATGGCGTCGATCCTGACTGGTCCGCAGCGCGAAGGCCGGACGTTCAAGGGCAAGCGCCACAATGTCGCGATCTATGGCGCGAACTCGGCCGGAATCACGCTTGCCGACACGATGCGCGACAGCCGCGATTATTCACTGCGCATCTTCATCGACGATGACCGAGCGCTGCGCGGACAGATGATTGGCGGCATACCGATCTATCCGCCGTCCGCGCTCGAGCGGCTGGCGAAGGCGCTGCCAATCGACGAGGTCTTCCTTGCCTTGCCCAAAGCGACGCGGTCGCAGCGCCTGGCGGCCATCTCCATGGTCTCGAGCCTGGACCTGCCCGTCATGACGGTGCCGGCGCCCGAAGAGATCGTATCCGGCCGCTTCAGCGTTTCCGACGTACGCCCGATCGAGGTTAACGACTTGCTTCGGCGCGATCCGGTGGAGCCCCTGACGGACCTTATTCGGGAGGCAGTGACCGACCGTTCGATCCTGGTCACGGGAGCCGGCGGATCGATTGGCTCGGAGATCTGCCGGCAGGTAATCCATGCCGCTCCGCGCAAGCTGGTGCTGTTCGATCATTCCGAATTCAGCCTTTACTCGACACAGCAGCAGATCGAGGAAGCGCTGCAGCAGCTTCCGGAGGACGAGCAGCCTGAGGTCGTCCCGATCGTTGGCTCGGTCCTCAACGAGGCACTCGTCCGCAAGACGATTGCCGACCATCAGATCGATTCAATTTATCATGCCGCTGCCTATAAACACGTGCCGCTGCTCGAGCATAACGAGGTCGTGGGCGTCGAGAACAACGTGTTCGGGACAGCGACTGTCGCTCGAGCCGCATTCGAAGCAGGCATCACCCGCTTCACGTTGATCTCCACCGACAAGGCCGTGCGGCCGCAAAGCGTCATGGGCGCGAGCAAGCGCGCTGCGGAGCTGATCATCCAGTCGCTCGCCGAAGACGAATCCTGCCGCACCCGCTTCGGGATCGTGCGCTTCGGAAACGTGCTCGATTCGTCCGGCTCCGTCGTGCAGCGCTTCCGGCGGCAGATCCGCCGCGGCGGCCCGGTCACCGTGACTCACGAGAACGTCACCCGCTTCTTCATGTCCATCCCCGAAGCGACGCAGCTGGTGCTCCAAGCCAGCGCGATGGCCGACGGCGGCGAGGTGTTTGTGCTGGACATGGGTGAACCGGTTCGGATCGTTGACCTTGCGCGCCACATGATCAGCCTGTCGGGCATGAGCGTCCGCGACGACGACAATCCGGCTGGCGATATCCCGATCGACTATATCGGCCTGCGTCCGGGCGAGAAGCTCTACGAAGAATTGTTCATCGGCGAGGACACGGTCGATACGGCCCACCCTCGCATCCGCAAGGCGCGCGAACGGTCGATCGGCTCAGCGGAGCTGGCACACCATCTGCAGAGCCTGGCGTCCGCGATCGAGCTGGGCGATCGCCACCTCGTCCGGACCAAGCTGCACGTTCTTGTCGAACCCGACCTGCCCAACGGCGCAACGCCCTTGGTCGGCCTGCCGCAAGAACTTCCGGAGGCCGCGGAATGAACGGTCGGGCGCGGTAGCGCTGACCGTCCGATGACATCAGCGAACCCACAGGTGCTGGCCATCTTCGGCTCGTACGCGCCGTCGCTTATCGCCTTTCGCGGTGATCTGATCTCGGACGCCGTTGCTCGGGGTCACAAGGTCTACGCTTTGGCACCGGAAATTGACGAGGCGACGGCCCAGCAGCTCCGCAGTCGCGGTGCGGAGCCCGTCGAGGTTCCGCTCGGTCGAACAAGCCTCAACCCATTCGGTGCAATGCGGAGCTACCGCGCCCTGCGAGCGGCCGTCTCGAAGATCCGGCCGGACGTGCTCATCGCCTATACGATAAAGCCGGTGATCCTGGGCGCTCGAGCGGCTCGTGATGTGGGTGTGGCGCGGTTCGTCCCGATGATCACCGGGCTCGGCTATGCCTTCATCGCCGGCCGCGGCACGAAGCGCCGGATCATTCGTGAAACCGCAAGATCGCTTTATCGCCGGGCGCTTGAGCGGGCGACCATCACCATCTTCCAGAACCCCGACGACCTTCGCGACTTCCAGGCAATGGGCATGTTGGCGCCCTCCGCTCCGACGATGATCGTCAATGGCTCTGGCATCGACCTGGCCCGCTTCTCGCAACAGCCCCTGCCCGGCGGCGCGAAATTCCTGATGATCAGCCGCCTTCTGGGCGACAAAGGCATTCGCGAGTTCGCGGCGGCTTCGGCGAGGCTCAAGCGCGAACGACCCGAGGTCGAGATCGTGCTCAATGGCTGGCGCGACGAATCGCTTGACTCCATCTCGCAGGCCGAACTGGATGCGCTCGTTGAAGGAGGAGTGACCTTCCTCGGCAAGCTCGACGATGTCCGCGGTGCGCTCGCCGAGTGCAGCGTCTACGTCCTCCCGTCCTATCGCGAAGGCACTCCCCGATCGGTACTCGAAGCTCTAGCTGTCGGGCGACCAATCATCACAACCGATGCACCAGGCTGCCGCGAGACGGTGGTGGATGGCGAGAACGGCCTGCTCGTCCCGCCGCGCGACGCCAACGCGCTTTACGATGCAATGATGAGATTGGCGGATGACCCTACCCTTCGCGGACGCATGGCGGAAAATTCCCGCCGCCGAGCAGAAGCGAAGTATGACGTGCGCGAGGTGAACCGCGCGATTCTGGACGCGGCGGGTCTTTGACGATGAAGAGGCTGTTCGACGTCGCCGTCTCAGCGTTTGCTCTCGTTCTGCTGTCGCCCGTTTTGATCATCGTAGGGGCTCTGGTCCGGGCGAAGCTCGGCTCGCCAATCTTGTTTCGACAGGTGCGGCCCGGCCTTCACGGAAAGCCCTTCACGCTGTTCAAATTCCGCACGATGCGCGACGCGCAGGATCGGAACGGACGACCGCTTCCGGATGACATGCGGCTGACCCCGTTCGGGCGCACGCTTCGCTCGACCAGTCTGGATGAGTTGCCGGAGCTTTGGAACGTGCTGAAGGGCGACATGAGCCTGGTCGGGCCGCGCCCCCTGCTCACGCAATATCTTGCCCGTTACTCGCCTGAGCAATCCCGCCGGCACGACGTTCGGCCGGGTCTGACGGGATGGACGCAAGTGAACGGACG
>JAEVYW010000028.1 GCA_023392555.1 Pseudomonadota bacterium
GTCCACATGTCGGACATCGCCTGGGGCGTCAGCGGCGAGGAAGCGCTTCAGCTTCACCACAAGGGTGAGAGCGTGAAGGCTGTCGTCCTCGACGTCGATGTCGAGAAGGAGCGCATCAGCCTTGGCATGAAGCAGCTCGAGCGTGGCGGCGTGACTGCGGCCGGCGCTTCGGGCGGCGCCAAGAAGGGCGAGATCGCGACCGTCGAGGTCCTCGAAGTTCGCGACGGCGGGCTCGAGGTGCAGATCGCCGACGGTGGAGCGACCGGCTTCATCAAGCGCACCGATCTTGGCCGCGACCGCGACGAGCAGCGTCCGGAGCGTTTCCAGGTCGGCCAGAAGTTCGATGCGATGATCACCGGCCTCGACCGGTCGAAGAAGCCGAACTTCTCGATCAAGGCTCTGCAGATCTCGGAAGAGAAGCAGGCGGTTGCGCAGTACGGCTCGTCCGACAGCGGCGCGTCGCTGGGCGACATCCTTGGCGCGGCCCTGAAGGAAAAGCAGGAAAAGGGCGCTTCGAAGAAGTAACAGTGTAAGGGGCGGCGACACTTGCGCCGCCGCCCCTTTCCTGACAGCGTCAACATGGCCTTTCGGGGGAAGGGGCCGGCACTTTCAAACCGACTCGCGGGGATGACATGATTCGCTCTGAACTGGTGCAGAAGCTTTGCGGCGACTTTCCCGACCTCACTCAGCGTGAAGTCGAAGGCGTCGTGACGGCCCTGTTCGATTCCATCACGGAGCAGCTGGCCGGCGGCGGCCGTGTCGTGCTGCGCGGCTTCGGCGCCTTTTCGACGCGCCAGCGCGACGCGCGCACCGGCCGCAACCCGCGCACCGGCGCACCGGTCGAAGTGGACGCCAAGCGCGTGCCCTATTTCAAGCCGGGCAAGGAAATGCGCGAGCGGCTGAACTTATCGGAAGTCACGGCCGAATAGCCTCGCGCCACTACCGTCGCGTGGCTGGCTGAAGCGCGGACGTGGCGGAACGGTAGACGCTGGGGACTTAAAATCCTCTTCCCAATCGGGAGTGTGGGTTCGATTCCCACCGTCCGCACCAGCACCATGCACAGACCATCCGGGGGATGGTCGAGCATAGTGCTCCGGAGCGGAGCGAAGGCGCTCGCCCGCGATCTCGCTGCTAGGCGTAACACTGTCGGTCCGCGCCGGAGCAAACCTCTCCAAACCCGATGCAAATTGTTAATCCTGTTCGGTTAATCCGCATGAATGTCCGAGGAGTCCGGTCCGGCATCGACTAGCGTCCCGCAGCCCAAAGGGCGGCGCCATGACGTCATCGTGCTCGGCACGTTGATCTCGGCGGTCGTCCTGCTCGTCGCCAACGGATCGTCCTTTTTCAGCGAGATCAGCGCAGCCGATCCGCGGCTTGGGCCGGGGCTGGAGCTTGCGGCCATCGCCCTGACCCTCAACGTCGCGCTGATCCTGTTCGGTTGGCGGCGCTACGTCGATCTTCAGCACGAGACCGAGCGGCGGCTCGACGGGGAGCGCCGCGCGGCCATTGCCGCGTCAACCGACGCCGTGACGGGCCTGCTCAACCGCAAGGGTTTTGCCGACGGGACCGAGGCGCTTCGCGAGCAGGTATCCGCGACGGGTGGGCAGTTGCTCATCGTTTCGCTTCAGCTTCACCGCTTCCGCAGCATCTACGATCGCCACGGATACGACGTCGGCGACATGCTGTTGCGCAATCTTGCGACCGAGATGACGGAGAAGGCGGGCGAGGGGGCGCTCGTCGCGCGCATGAGCGGCGACGAATTCGCGATCGCCGGCGTTCTGCCCGAAAGCGGGCGGGAGGAGGCGGAGCGGCGCACAGAGGCGCTGCTGCGAGCGGTGTCGCGGCCGTACGAGATCCACGAGAAGATGATCCAGGTCGGCGCCTTTGCTGGCATGGCTGCAGCGACGGCAGCCGAAATCCGCGTGCCTTATCTGCTGCGCCGCGCCGACATTGCGCTCGACCATGCCAAGAACGGTCGCGTCGCGCGCCCGATCTGGTTCGACGCGGCGATGGAGCGCGCGCTGATCGCTCATACCGAGATCGAGCAGGGCATCCGCTTCGGCCTGGAGCACGACCAGTTCGTGCCGTTCTTCGAGCCGCAGGTCGACCTGCACACCTCGGAGATCATTGGTTTCGAAGTGCTGGCACGCTGGCGCCATCCGCTCTCGGGCATCATCTCGCCCGATCATTTCATCCCGATCGCGGAAGAAATCGGGCTGATGGACCGCCTGTCCGAGCAGGTGATCGGCGCTGCCCTGACCCACGCACGCGACTGGGACCGCAACATCAAGATTTCGGTCAACATCTCGCCGTCGCAATTCTCCGACGGGTGGCTCGCGGAGCGCATCGTCCGCCTGATCACCGAGACGGGCTTTCCTGCGGATCGGCTGGTCATCGAGATCACCGAGAGCTCGCTGTTCGCCGACCTCGACCTTGCGCGCTCGATCGTCGCCAGCCTGAAGAACCAGGGCATCCGCCTCGCGCTCGACGATTTCGGCACCGGCTTCTCCTCGCTGTCGCACCTTCGGTCGCTGCCGTTCGACCTAATCAAGATCGACCGGTCGTTCGTCACGAACATCGCCGAGAGCGGCCAGAGCGTGGCGATCGTCCGGGCCGTCGCGACGCTCGCCAATGCGATCGACGTTCCGATCCTGGTTGAGGGGATCGAAACCGAGGCCGCGCATGCGGCTGTCCTGTCGCTCGGCTGCTCGAGCGGGCAGGGCTGGTACTTCGGCAAGCCGATGGATGCCGAAGCCGCCGGGCAGTTGCTGGCCAGCCGCTCCCGCGCCGCCGGCCACCGTTCGACCCGCGCCGCGGGCTAATTCACTGCTCTGACGGTTCCCTCGCGTCCCGTGCTGGGACGTCGGGAGCCTATGCCCGAAATCCGCCGTTGTGCGGATGGTTAAAGGCATCTTAAGAGTTGTGAATGCGAGTGCTCAGGTCAGCGACCGCTATCGATCCGCTAAGCTTCGGCCGGCGTGCTGCGCCGGAGCCCGAAGGCTTCGAAGTCCCGGCCCCGGCCGTCAGCGACGACCTCCGCCTGTTCGCGAACACGTTCGCGATCGGCTTCCTCTTTGTCGCCGTCTTTATCTTCTGATCTGAGAGGCCGTCACGCGAGTTAATCGCGTGCTAGGCTTGGTGCCCCTTGCTAGGCTCGTCGCAGGCGAGATGGAGCTTGTAGCCCAGCCAGGCCGCGACGACGCTTGCCAGCGCGACCAGGAATAGAGTCTCCGCAACCGAGACGCCGACCAGCACCAGCCCCGTCAGGATCAGCGTCGCCGCGACCATTGCGCCCGAATTGACGATGTTGTTCGCGGCGACCGTGCGCGCAGTTTCCGACTTCGGAACGGTCGTCGTCAGGAAGGCATAGAGCGGCACCACGAACATGCCGCCGGATACGGCCACTCCGAACAGGTCGAGGACTACGGCCCAGCCGAGCGGGTGGTGCAGGAATTCGGCCATGCCCACGAGCTCGGGCGAAGGCGGCCAGTTGTGCGTCAGCCAGTAGAGCAGCAGCACGAACACGCCCATGCAGAGCGCCGATTGCGGCGCGTACCGGGCCGAGACTTCGCCCTGGAGCATCCGGTTGATTGCGACGGAACCGACGGCGACGCCCACAGAGAAGACGGAAAGGAACAGGGTCGCGACGCTCTGGTCGGCATAGAGCACGTTCTTCACGAGCGGCGGGAATTGCGCGGCGAGGACCGCGCCCATGGCCCAGAAGAAGCTGATCGACAGGATCGCCAGGAACAGGCGCGGGATGTGGAGAGTCGCGCTGACCAACCGGATCGAGGCGCGAATGATGTGCCAGTCCATCCCGGGCTCCGGATATTCGGGATCGTCGGGAACGTCCGAAGGCGGGGCGGGGGGCACGAACCGGGCCGCGAGCCGGCCGATTACCGCCACGATCAGCACCGCCACCGACGCGAGCTCGGCATGGTAGCTGCCGTCCGGCCGCTGAAGGACGAGCAGGCCGCCAAGGATCGTACCGCCCAGGATGGCGATGTAAGTGCCGGCTTCGACGAGGCCGGTCCCGCCGAGCACTTCATCGCGCTCGAGGTGCTGCGGCAGGATCGCGTATTTGATCGGCCCGAAGAAGGTCGAGTGCACGCCCATCGCTGTCAGCGCCACCAGCAGAAGCGGGATGTTGTGGAGCAGGAGTCCCGCCGCCCCGAAGACCATGATCGCGATCTCGGCCGTCTTCACGATGCGGATGATGCGCGCCTTGTCGAGCGCGTCGGCAAGCTGGCCCGCAAGTGCCGAGAGGAGGAAGAAGGGCAGGATGAACAGCCCCCCGGCAACAGCGCTGAACGCCGCCTCCTGCTCCGCGTCGCGATAGATGCCGTAGATGACCAGCAGGACCATCGACGTGCGGAAAAGGTTGTCGTTGAACGCGCCCAGGAACTGGGTCGTGAAGATCGGCCAGAAGCGCCGGGTCCGGAGAAGGTGAAGGGAGTCCTGCATCGGCCTGATCAGGCGATGGGGGCCATAAGAATGGTCATCGCGTCGGGTGTAGCGGCTGTGCCGCGAGGGGCAAGGCGTCGTCGGGCGGGCGAGAGCGCGCTCCGCAATGCAACGGCGCGCGGTTGCCCGCGGCCGTCGCACCCGTGGGACGCCACCCGCAGCCCCTCGACAGTCGGGCCGGTTGCTGTTTGGGGCCGCAGCCGACCTGACGGGTTGCGGACATACAGAAGGCCAGGTGCAGCCTTGCGACCAAAGTGCACATTTTGTGCGTCTGCCAGGCCGGCCATTGCGCGGTTGCGGTTACGCTTCGCGGCATGAGCAAACCGGAACTGCCGCCCTGCTCGGTGCTGAGGTGCGAAAGTGCGGCCGGCGCTGTCGTGGACGGTTCTCTCTTATGCGCCCAGCACGCTGTCGAGGCGATGCAGCGGCGGAAGCTGTCGCGCGAGGTTGGGGGCGCGCCCCGGCCGAACCTGGGCACTTAGCTTCACCTGACAAGAAGAACGCCGTCCCGCAGGCTGTCGTTCGCGAACCGCGTCACGGCTTCCAGCTGCCTGCGCACCAGCTCCAGAGCAGAATCCTCGTTCACCTTCCCGGGCGGCAGGGCGATTTCACCAGAGTCCGTACGGATGAGCGAGCCGCTCCCGATGAGGTGCTGCACGCGGCGCCGAACGGTTTCGCGATTGAGGCCTGTCGCCGCCGCGATCGACGCGACGTTGCACCCTTGGAGCTGCTCAAGCGGAAGATAGTTGCTCAGCGCGTGATACTTGGGGTCGAGCTGCGTCCTCATCAGCTTCTCGGACGTGATTGAGATGACGGCGAGGATGATGAGCACGTTGTGCGGATCGAGGCGGTCACGTCGCCAAAGCTCCATCGACCGCATCAACATGGTCGCGGCGCGGATCGCCGTCTTCCTGCTGTTCGCGGTCGCTTGTTCCTCATCGATGATCAGCTGCATTCGGCATGGCCCCTTTCACCGCGAAGTTTGAAGATGAGACTTGCGGAGCGTTCGAACAGGGTGACGTCGTGACCCTGCCTTGCAAGCAGGAGCGCAGTCGCCAGTCCGCACGGACCGCACCCCGCCACAGCAACGCTCACCCCCCGCATGCCTCGGCTATAGGAATTCGCTGACGCGGCGAGAAGCCGTCGCTTCCTGGCATGGCTGGAGCCGCGCATCCTCGGCCGACCGCCTCGCGTCGTTCGTCGAAAGACGCGTTACATTTGTAGCGCGCAGCACGAACCCACCTCCTCAACTGGGGGTAATTCAATGCGCATCGCCGATCGGACGTCGATCACGTACTGGAAGAGCGGACAGGATCATCGGCCGTGGACGCCGATCGACCTTGCGGTCCCCTATACCTTCGCGGACTACGTTGCCGGGCGGGATCCCGTGCTCGAGGCGGCGGTCAGGTATCGCCCGGAGCCATCCTTGCTGGAGCGGCTAAGTGCAGCGGCGAAGGAGAAGGGGCCTGCTGGAGCGGTCGCTGCGCTGATCGCCTGGAGCAGCGATCCCAAGCATCGTTATTCGGACCTGCCGGGGGATGGCGTGCGCTTCATCCAGCAGATGGACAATGAGGCTGCCGCGCTCGCTTCTGCACGATGGCTTGCAGCGCGCCACCCTCAATATCGCGACGCGCAGATGCTGCACGCTTTGCTGGCCGAAGCTCAGGGGCAGAAAAGCGAGGCGTTGATGGCGGCCCGAGCGGCGCTCGCCCTCGATCCCAACGAGCGGCAGGCCCGCTCCGTGGCCGAGCGAGCGGCGAGCGCGAACTAAAGCCTAGACCGCTGCCGGAACGGTCTGCTGGTGCTGGATGACCTGCCAGTCGTGATCGCCGACGCGCTGATTGGTGCTGGTGCAATAAGCGGTGAAG
>JAEVYW010000215.1 GCA_023392555.1 Pseudomonadota bacterium
GTGAGCAACTGGTGACCAATAATGTGACCGTGGATCTGAAGCAGAACACGCTTCACGGCGATAATGGAGTGAGCGGTCGGATGAAGCTCGGCCAGTTCGAGGCGGGTCGCCTCAGGGCCGATCTCAACTCACGGACCATCGTGCTGGATGGCGGCACTCGCTTGAAAATCGTGCAGGGGGCAGTCAGATGAGACCGATGCGTGCACTGGCCCTTCTGATCTTGCCCCTGACCCTGATGTCGGGAGCGGCGGGGCTTGCCCAGCAGGCCAACCAGCCCGTGTCTGCGCTAAAGGGCCACAACAGCAACGCGCCGATCGACCTCAGCGCCGACCGGCTCGAGGTCCAGGACCGCGCCGATCGTGCGATGTTCTCGGGCAATGTGCATGTGCGGCAGGATGAGCTGACGCTCGACACGTCACGGCTGACGGTCGCTTATTCGAGCGGCGGCGGGGTCCAGATCCAGCGGCTCGACGCGAGCGGGGGCGTGACGGTGAAGAGCCCGTCGGAAACGGCGCGCGGCAATTTCGGCATCTACGACCTCGACCGCAAGCTGATCACCCTCGTTGGCGACGTCGTGCTGACCCGGCAGGGATCGCAGCTCAATGGACAGCGGCTGGTCATCGACCTGGATTCGGGCCGCGCCGTGATCGACGGCGGACCCGCGGGCGTCGGCCAGAGCGGCGGCCGTGTGACGGGCCACTTCACCGTTCCCCAGCGGCGCGGAAGCTAGACCCGGTGAACGAAGCCGCGACTCTTCCACGAGCCGCCGACGACATTCGGCCGCAGCTCGGCGGGCTTGAGGTTCGCTCGATCGCCAAGGCCTATGACCGCCGCGCGGTGCTTCACGACGTGTCGCTCGACGTGCATCGCGGCCAGGTGGTCGGCCTGCTCGGTCCCAACGGTGCGGGCAAGACGACCTGCTTCTATTCGGTCATGGGGCTGGTGAAGCCCGACAGCGGCCGCATCTTCCTCGATGGGCAGGACATCACCGATCTGCCGATGTACCGGCGCGCGATCCTCGGCCTCGGCTATTTGCCGCAGGAAACGTCGATCTTCCGCGGCATGTCGGTCGAACAGAACATCATGGCCGTGCTCGAAGTGGCAGAGCCTGACAAGCGCGCCCGCCGCGATCGTCTGGAGCAATTGCTGAGCGAGTTCGGCCTGACGGGACTTCGCGAGTCTGCTGCGATGGCGCTTTCCGGCGGCGAGCGGCGGCGGTGCGAGATCGCGCGGGCTTTGGCGGCCGACCCGTCGATCATGCTGCTCGACGAGCCATTCGCCGGCATCGACCCGATCTCGATCGCCGACATCCGCGAGCTGGTGCGCGAATTGAAGAAGCGCGACATCGGCGTGCTGATCACCGACCACAACGTCCGCGAGACGCTCGACATCGTCGATCGCGCCTGCATCATCTACGACGGTCAGGTGCTGTTCGCTGGCACGCCGCAGGCGCTCGTCGCCGACCATGAAGTTCGCCGCCTGTATCTCGGCGAAAGCTTCGCTCTCTAAATTTTCGAGCTAAAGTAGCGGCATGGCCCTCGGCCCACGCCTCGACATACGCCAGACGCAATCGCTGGTCCTGACGCCGCAGTTGCAGCAGGCGATCAAGCTGCTGCAGCTTTCGAACCTGGAGCTCGAGGCCGTCATCGCGGAGGAAATGGCGAAGAACCCGCTGCTTGAGGGCGGGTCGAGCGACGGAGACGAAGCGCCTGCGGACGTCGTGACGTCATCGGTCACGGACTCCGACGATGAGCCCGCATCGCCAGGCGCCGACGAGCTCATGGTCGGGTCGGACGGTATTGAGGACGCGCCATTCGATTTCGATTGGCAGAGCGAGGCGCTTGAGACCGACAGCGCCGTGGACGTGTTCACGTCGGCCGGCGGGGACGATGGGCCCGACTTCGAGCGGATGGAATATGTCGCGGACTCGCTCGCCGAGCATTTGCTTGGTCAGCTGCATGGCGTGTCCGGCCAGGTCGGCGACCTCGCCCGCGCCATCGCCGAGATGCTTGAGGAGACCGGATATCTGACGGTCGATTTGCGTGACGTTGCCGACGCCACCGGAGCACCGCTGGCGACGCTTCAGCAGGCGCTGGCCATCGTCCAGGACCTCGACCCCGCAGGTGTTGGCGCGCGAAACCTTGCCGAATGCCTCGCGCTGCAGGCGAAAGCGGTCGATCGGTACGATCCTGCCATGGCGCGGCTGATCGATAACCTCGACCTGCTGGCGAAGGGGCGGATGGCCGATCTCAAGCGCATCTGCGGGGTCGACGACGAAGACCTTGCCGACATGGTCCGCGAGCTTCGCGCCTACGATCCCAAGCCCGGCTGCCAGTTTGCCGAGCGCTCATCCGACGCCGTGACGCCAGACGTGTTCGTTCGCCGCGGTAAAAGCGGCTTCGCAGTCGAGCTGAACCAGGCGACACTGCCGCGGCTGCTGGTTAATCGCCGCTACTATCAGGAGCTTCGCAGCGGGCCGGGCGACAAGGCATCGCGGGCATGGCTCAGCGAATGCCTGGCCAGCGCCAACTGGCTGGTGAAGGCGCTCGACCAGCGCGCGCGGACCATCGTCAAGGTCGTCAGCGAGATCGTGAAGCGCCAGCAGGGCTTCTTCGAAAAGGGTGTGTCGGCAATGAAGCCGATGACGCTGCGCGAGATCGCAGAAGCGATCGAAATGCATGAATCGACCATCAGCCGGGTGACGTCGAACAAGTATCTCCTGTCCGACCGGGGCCTGTTCGAGCTCAAATATTTCTTCGGCGCGGGTGTCGCATCTACCGAAGGTGACGGCGAGGGCGCCTCGTCGGAGGCGGTGAAGGCGGCGATCCGGGACATCATCGACAGCGAGACCGAGGTCCTCAGCGACGATG
>JAEVYW010000283.1 GCA_023392555.1 Pseudomonadota bacterium
CATCGTCCGGGTCGATGCCGAGGACTTCATCGTGCTGGAAGACAACGCGCGGACGCCGTCCGGCGTGTCCTACATGCTGGAAAACCGCGAGATCATGATGCGGCTGTTTCCGGACCTGTTCGCCCGCCACAAGGTGGCACCGGTGGAGCGCTATCCGGACGAGCTGCTGTCCGCGCTCCGCTCGGTTGCGCCGACCAGCGCCTCGACCGAGCCGACGGTCGCCCTGCTGACCCCCGGCGTCTACAACTCCGCCTATTACGAGCACTCCTTCCTGGCCGACAAGCTCGGCATCGAGCTGGTCGAGGGCCGCGACCTCATCATCAAGAACAACGAAGTTTTCATGCGGACGACCGAGGGCATGAAGCGGGTCGACGTGATCTATCGTCGCGTCGACGACGATTTCATCGACCCCCTCACCTTCCGCCCCGATTCCGTGCTCGGCGTGCCCGGACTGATGTCGGCCTATGCGGCCGGCAACATCACGCTGGCGAATGCGGTCGGTACCGGCATCGCCGACGACAAGGCGATCTACTCCTACATGCCTGACATCGTGAAGTTCTATCTCGGCGAAGAGCCGATCCTGAAGAACGTCCCGACCTGGCGCTGCCGCGAGCCGAAGGACCTCGCTTACGTGCTCGACAATCTCGGCGAGCTTGTCGTCAAGGAAGTGCACGGCTCCGGCGGCTACGGCATGCTGATCGGACCGGCCGCGACGAAAGCGACGATCGAGGCCTTCCGCGAAAAGCTCAAGCGCGAGCCCGAGGGTTTCATTGCCCAGCCGACGCTGGCGCTCTCGACCTGCCCGACCTGCACGGCCAGCGGTCTCGCCCCGCGCCATGTCGATTTGCGTCCCTTCGTGCTCACCGGCAGCAAGCGCACCACCATCGTGCCCGGCGGGTTGACGCGCGTCGCGCTGAAGGAAGGCTCGCTCGTGGTCAATTCGAGCCAGGGCGGCGGCACCAAGGACACCTGGATTTTGGACGAGTAGAGAGATGCTGTCGCGTACCGCCGAAAACCTCTATTGGCTCGCCCGCTATGTCGAACGCGCGGAATATCTCGCGCGCACGATCGATGCGACCCTGCGCGTCACCGCCCTTCCCGCCGCCTATATCGGCAAGACCAATGAATGGGACTCCGCGCTGCTCACCGCCGGCGTCGCCGCAAGCTTCTATCAACAATATGAGGAAGCCAACGAGCACAACGTCGTCGATTACCTGTCGTTCTCGGCGAACAATCCGTCCTCGATCCGGAACTGCATCGAGGCGGCGCGGCTGAACTCGCGCTCGGTGCGCACGGCGCTGACCAGCGAGATGTGGGACACGATCAATTCGGCGTGGATCGAATTGCAGGAAGTCTGGAGCAAGGGCACCTCGACCCGCGAGGAGCTGGCCAAATTCCTGCGCTTCGTGCAGGAGACCTCGCTGCGCTTCGACGGCTCCGCCTACCGCACCATGCTGCGCAACGACGCCTACTGGTTCTCGCGGCTCGGTCTGCATCTGGAGCGCGCCGACAACACCGCACGCATTCTCGACGTGAAGTATCACGTGCTGCTGCCTGAAGAGGAGCACGTCGGCGGTCCACTCGACTTCTATCAATGGAGCTCGATCCTGCGCTCGGTGTCGGCGCTGACGGCCTATCACTGGGTCTATCGCGAGACGCTGAAACCCTGGCTTGTCGCGGACCTGCTCATCCTCAACGGCACGCTGCCGCGCTCGCTTGCGAGTTGCTACGACAATCTCGTCCGCAATCTCGACCAGATCGGTGTCGCCTATGGCCGCCAGGGCCCGGCACAGCGCCACGCCCGCGGCATCCGCAACCGCCTGGAACACTCCAACATGAACGACATTTTCCAGCACGGCGTGCATGAATTCATTCAGGAATTCATCGCGGATAATTCCAGGCTGGGCGAAATCATCACGAAGCAGTATTTGATCTGACCAGATAGACGAACACACTCACTCCTCGTCATTCCGGGGCGATGCGCAGCATCGAACCCGGAATCTCGAGATTCCGGGTTCGGTCCTTTCGGACCGCCCCGGAATGACGGACTTGAAACAATGCGCCTGCGAATTCAGCACACCACGACCTATCGCTACGAACCGGCGGCCACCGGCGTGATCCAGATCCTGCGGATGACGCCCGGCAGCCATGACGGGCAGTATGTGGCGGAGTGGCAGATCGACGTCTCGGCCGACACCAAGCTCGAGATGCACGAGGACGCATTCGGCAACCTCACCCATGTGCTGTCTTGCGGGCCCGTCGCCGACATCGAGATCACCGCCGAGGGCCTGATCGAGACCCAGGACACCGGTGGCGTGCTGCGCGGCGCGGACGAACGGTTTCCGCCGGGCCTGTTCCTGCGCGCGACCGATCTCACCGAGGTCAACCCGGTCATGATGAGCCTTGCGCGCGACCTGCGCAGCGGGTCCGTGAACGACACGCTCGGTTTCCTGCACGCGCTGATGGCTGAGATCAGCGAGCACATGACGTTCGACGAGGACCCCACCAACAGCGGCACTTCGGCGGTTGAAGCCTTCGGGCTCAAACGCGGCGTCTGCCAGGACTATGCGCACATCTTCATTGCCTGCGCGCGCTCGGGTGGCGTGCCGGCGCGGTTCGTCTCCGGCCATTTCCTGCGCGCGGACGGCGCCGTCCATCAGGATGCCGGCCACGCCTGGGCCGAGGCCTTCGTCCCCGATCTCGGCTGGATCGGCTTCGATCCCGCCAATTGCATCTGCTCCACCGACGCCCACGTCCGTGTCGCGATCGGGCTCGACTATCTCGGCGCCGCGCCGGTGCGCGGCACGCGCTATGGCGGCGGACTGGAGACGCTCAACGTCGCGGTCAGGGTCGACCAGGCCGGACGTCCCGGACAGTGGCAGAGCCAGTCACAAAGCTGATTGTCATTCCGGGGCGCGCGAAGCGCGAACCCGGAATCCATCATGCAACAACGCTGCGGCGAAATGGATTCCGGGCCTGCGTGCTACGCACGCATCCCGGAATGACGGCGTGACCGGCCGGATGCCCGCAGCGTGCTATGATCTCGGGGGCTGATCAGACACGCGAGGTACCCCATGGCGACCGTAAAGCTGCTTTCGGACGATGAACTCTCCACCGAGGCGCGCGCCGTTTTCGACGACATCCGCAAGGTCCGGAAGTCGGACTTCGTCAACAATTTCTGGCGCGCGCTGGCGCACGATCCGAAGACGCTGCGGCGGACCTGGGAGAGTATCCAGGAGGTGATGGCGCCGGGCGCGCTCGATCCCAAGGTCAAGGAAATGCTCTATGTCGCGGTCTCGATCGCGCATGGCTGCAGCTACTGCATCCACTCACACACCGCCGCGGCACGGGCGAAAGGCATGACTGAGGCCGAATATGCCGAACTGCTTGCCATTGTCGGCATGGCCGCGGAGACAAACCGGCTGGTCACGGCGTTGGGTGTGCCCGTTGACGAGGCGTTTCTGGTGGATGCTGCGGATTGAGGTGGGCGGCGGCCCAGCAACTGCTCGTCATTCCGGGGCGCGCGCAGCGCGAGCC
>JAEVYW010000098.1 GCA_023392555.1 Pseudomonadota bacterium
CCTCTTCACTCGGCTGGCCGTCGACGCGCATGTGCGCCTTTCGCCAGCCGCCGTGGAAGTAGAAGGCGAGCGCGAGCAGGAGGTTTGCGGCCGAGCTGACGGGGAAGCTAAGCCACAGCGCGTCTGCGCCAAACCATCGATCGGCGGCGAAGATGAAGCCGAAGCGGATGGGCCACAGGCCGATGCAAAGGATCAGCAGCGGCCCCCAGACAGCGCCGTTCGCGCGTACGGTTCCAAACAGGACCATCGTCACGCCGAACAGCAGGAAGTTCCAGGTCGCGAGCAGATGGATGTGCTGTGCGATCGGCAGCGCGGGGCTGTCGTTGCCCATGAACAAGGCGAGCACCGTTCGATCGGCAAGCGTCAGGGCTGCAATGCAGGCGCCGGTGATCAGCAAGGTATACATCACGCCGGAGCGAGTGATGGCATTCACGCGGTCCCAGCGGCCTGCGCCGATGTTTTGCGCAGTCATCGCGCTCACCGCAGCACCCAGCGCCATCGCGGGCATCTGGACATAGGTCCACAGCTGCATGGCGACGCCGAATGCTGCAGTCGTGTCGACGCCCTGCTTGTTCACCAGGCTGACCAGCGCGAGAGCGGACATGGAGATGACGACCATCTGGATGCCCATGGGCAAGCCCTTGGTCACGATCGTCTTCAAGATCGTCAGGTTGGGCAGCAGATAGCAAAGCTCGCGCCCGCGAAGTCGAAGCGGCAGGTCCTTGAGGTACATGTAGCCAAGCAGGCCGAACAGAGCGGCGTAATTGGCGATGAGGGTCGCGGTCGCGGCGCCTGAAATGCCTAGCTCGGGCACCGGGCCGAGGCCGAGGATGAAGACGGGGTTGAGCGCGCTGTCCAGGACGACCGCTACGATCATGAACCATAGCGGCGTCAGACTATCCCCCGACCCACGCAACGCCATCATCAGTAGGGTCAGTAGCAGGATCGCCGGAATGGCGAGGAAGATGACCTGCAGATAGTCGCGGGCGAGCGGAGCTGCGCCTGCAGGCGTGCCTAGGCCCGAGAGGATTGCGGGCGACAAAACGTAACCGACCGCGCCGATCACAAGCGTGATCATGCCGAACGCGCCGGCGGCGGTGCCGAAGATCTTGCGCGCCTCGTCGACGTCGCGACGCCCCCAGTACTGGCCGATTAGGATGGTCGAGGCCATTCCGAAGCCGAACACGAACGCGGTCAGAAGGAACATGACCATGTTCGCGTTGGACGTCGCGGCGAGCGCGTTCTCGCCCAGGAAGCGGCCGACCCAGATGGCGTTGATCGTCCCGTTCAGCTATTGAAGGATGTACGACGCGAGGGTCGGAAGCGCGAAGCGAAGCAGGGTCGGACCGATGCTGCCCTGGGTCAGGTCTCCGCGTGACGTGCGTTTTGGCTGGACGGCATCCGCATCCGCCATTGAAGAGGTCTCCTTTAGCCGAGCCTCTCCAACGCAGCACGATAGCGTTCGGCCTCAGCGGATTTTTCGGCGTGGTCGGTCCGTGCCTTTTCAACGGCTTCCGGCTTGGCTCGCTCGGTGAAGCTTGCGTTACCGAGACGGGCGGCAAGGCTGTCGCGCTCCTTCTCGGCGGCGGCAACGGCCTTCGACAGGCGCCCGCGCTCGGCATCAAGGTCGATCACGCCTTCCAGCGGAAGCGCATAGGTCGTGCCACTGACCACCACCTGGGCAGCGCCCGTCCCTTCGAACGAGGACAGCTGGATCGATTCCAGCCGGGCCAGTCGCGTCAGCATTCCATGCAGCCGATCGAGGCGGTCCGCCGTGTCGTCCGATGCATTGCCTGCAAACAGGTTTAGCTTGGCCGACGGCGGCACGTTGAGCTCAGTCCGCGCGGAGCGGATTTCGCTGACGAGGTCGATCAGCCAGTCGATCTCCGCCTTCGCCCGCGGGTCTGTCTGCGCTTCGGGCTCCGGCCATTTTGCGACGATCAGGTCGTACGGACGCTCGTTGGCGTTCCACAGCTCTTCGGTGACGAAGGGCATGAACGGGTGGAGCATGACCAGGATCTGGTCGAACGCCCAGGCCGCGACGCGCTTGGTCTCCTCGTCGAACGCGCCCTTCACCAGCTCCACGTACCAGTCGCAGAACGTGCCCCAGGTGAAGTGGTAGATGGCATTCGCCATGTCGTCGAAGCGAAGCTCGTCGAAGGCGCGGTCGAGCTCGGCGAGAGTGTTGACGACTTCGCCGATGATCCAGCGGTTGACCGGAAGCTCCGCGGCGGGCGCGGCAATGCTGTCGGACGCGCCGACGCCGTTCATCTGCAGGAAGCGCGCAGCGTTCCACAGCTTGGTGGCGAAGTTGCGGTAGCCTTCGACGCGCTTCTCATCGAGCTTGATGTCGCGGCCCTGGCTTTCCATCGCCGCGAGCGTGAAGCGCAGGGCGTCCGCCCCATATTTGTCGATCAGGCCAAGCGGATCGACGGTATTGCCCTTCGACTTGGACATCTTCTGGCCCTTGGCGTCGCGCACCAGGCCGTGGAGGTAGAGCGTGCGCCACGGCACCTCGTCCATGAACTCCAGGCCCTGCATCGCCATGCGGGCGTCCCAGAAGAAGATGATGTCGAAGCCCGAGATGAGGACGTCGTTCGGATAGTGCCGCTTGAGGTCGTCGGTCTGGTCGGGCCAGCCGAGCGTCGCGAACGGCCAGAGCGCCGAGCTGAACCAGGTGTCGAGGACGTCCTCGTCCTGGCGCAGCGGCTTTCCGCCAGCCTGCGCCTTCGCCTCTTCCTCGGTCTCGCCAACGTACACCGACCCGTCGTCGGCATACCAGGCCGGAATGCGGTGCCCCCACCAGAGCTGGCGCGACACGCACCAGGGCTGGATGCCGTCGAGCCAGTTGAACCAGGTCTTGGACCAGGTTTCCGGAACGATCTTGATCTCGCCGGCACGGGTGGCGTCGAGCACGCGGTCGGCAAGCGGCTTCACGTCGACATACCATTGGTCGGTCAGCCACGGTTCGATTACCACGCCCGAGCGGTCGCCGTACGGCGTCGCGATGGTGCGGTCCTCGATCTTCTCCAGCGCACCTTCGGCTTCGAGAAGCTCGACGACGCGCTTCCGCGCTTCGAACCGCTCCATGCCTATCAGATCGTCGGGAATGAGCCCATCCTGCGACTGCATAACGCTGCCGCGCGCGTCGAGCATATTCAGCATCTCGCCGGGCTTGAACCCAGCGCGCTTGCCGACTTCATAGTCGTTGAAGTCGTGCCCCGGCGTGATCTTCACCGCGCCCGATCCAAGCTCCGGATCGGCATGTTCGTCGGCAATGATCGGGATCAAGCGGCCCGTGATGGGCAACTTCACCTGCTTGCCCACGAGCGAGGCGTAGCGCTCATCGGTCGGGTGGACCGCGACCGCCATGTCGGCGAGCATCGTTTCAGGACGCGTGGTCGCGACGTGGATCGCGCCGCTACCGTCAACAAGCGGATATTTGAGGTGCCAGAACTTGCCCTGCACCTCGCGCGTCTCGACCTCGAGATCGCTGATCGCGGTCTGGAACTTGGGGTCCCAGTTTACCAGGCGCTTGTCGCGATAGATGCGGCCGCGCTTGTAGAGCTCGACGAAGACCTTGATGACGGCCTTCGAGAACCCTTCGTCCATCGTGAAGCGTTCGTGCGCCCAGTCGCAGGACGCGCCGAGGCGGCGAAGCTGACCGGTGATCGCGCCGCCCGACTGCGCCTTCCACTCCCAGACGTGCTCGAGGAATGCCTGGCGGCCGATGTCCGCGCGTTTCACGCCCTGGCCGTCGAGATTGCGCTCGACCACCATCTGCGTGGCGATGCCGGCGTGGTCGGTGCCGACCATCCAAAGCGCATCCTTGCCGCGCATGCGCTCGCGCCGGGTCAGAACGTCCTGCAACGTGTTGTCGAGCGCGTGGCCGATGTGCAGCGAACCCGTGACGTTGGGCGGCGGCATGACGATCGTCCACGGCTCTTCATTGGGGCGGTCGGGCCGGAACAGCCCGCGCGTCTCCCAATGCTCGTACCAGCGCTGCTCGATGGCCTGGGGGTCGAAGGTCTTGGGAAGCTCGCTCATGCGCGGCGGTTAGCGATGCCGCGCTGCAGCATCAACCTTACTGGGCCGAAGCGGGCTTCATCCAGCGTCCGAGCCAGCCGAACACCTCGTCATACCACTGGATCGAGTTCTTGGGCTTCAGCACCCAGTGGTTCTCGTCCGGGAAGACCAGCAG
>JAEVYW010000124.1 GCA_023392555.1 Pseudomonadota bacterium
GCCAGTCGCTGATGAAGCTCGGCCAGCCCGCACAGGCGTGCAAGGCCTATGCGGAGCTTGAGAGCGTCTATGGCGACAAGGTCCGCGGCGAACTCAAGTCGATGCTCCCGAAGGCAAAGTCCGAGGCGAACTGCGGCTGATGCCCGAAGGGGATCACATATGGTCCCCGGCGACATCCTCAACCGGTTCCGGTGCAATCTCGACGCTTTAGTCCCAGCGGGAACACGCGTCGGCGTCGCCGTTTCTGGCGGGCCGGACAGCCTCGCCTTGCTCCTTCTCGCCGCGGCGGCCCGCCCCGGCGAGGTCGAAGCGGCGACAGTCGATCACGGCTTTCGAGCAGAGAGCCACGCCGAGGCCGAGGCGGTCGCAGCCACGTGCAAAGGGCTCGGCGTTCCTCACGAAACGCTGAGGATCGAATGGAGCGCGGTTCCCACTTCCGCCATCCAGGAGAGGGCCCGCGCAGCACGCTACGCAGCGCTCGCGACATGGATGCGGGAGCGTGGCCTCATGACGCTACTCACCGGTCATCACCTCGACGACCAGGCGGAAACTCTCGTCACGCGGTTGAACCGTGGATCGGGGGTCGGCGGTCTCGCGGGCATGCGCTCGATCGCCACGGTCCCTGACGCGCCAGACCTGAGCCTGGTCCGACCGCTTCTTGGCTGGAGGCGCAGCGAGCTCGAGGCTCTCTGCAAACAGGCCGGCGAGCTACCCGCGAACGACCCCAGCAACTCCGACCCGCGCCACGAACGGGTCCGCGTACGCCAGTCACTTGCCGCTTCGGACCTGCTCGAGGCCGAGTCCCTCGCGCGCAGTGCTTCCCACCTCGCGCTTGCCGATGAAGCCCTGATCTGGGCCACGGACCGCGAGTGGGACAACGCCGTGGAGCAAGACGGCGCGGCGATCATCTATTCTCCCGTCGACGCCCCCCTCGAAATTCGCCGCCGGATCACGGCCCGCGCCATCACCCAATTGGCAAGCGAAGGCGATCCGCAACTGCGAGGGCGTGAGCTGGATCGGCTCCTTGCAGGCTTGATGTCGGGCGAGACCGCCACGCTTCGAGGGGTGCGATGCGAGGGCGGCACCAGCTGGCGCTTCTCCGCTGCAAAGGCGAGAAAGCTGGCGAAATAGGGTTTCATCTGCTTGCCTCTCAAGCGTGCTCCTCCTCCTCCAACACCCCCGAGTCCTCCTTCGACCGCGTGGGCACCGGCCTAAAGTCACACGAAAGGCGCTGCTGTCCGTGACCTTTGTGACCTTATGACCTTAAGCTCTGCCACGACCCGAGATTCCCGCTCGCCGGACCGCTCGTGGTATCATTGTTATTAAGGTGCGAGCGCCTATCTTGGCGCTCGAAACCGGTCTTAGCGCCGCCAAGAGAGACGAGATGAACGAGAAGAAGCCGACGAATCCCTGGGCCAAGAGCCTGCTCATCTGGGTGGGCATCCTGTTCGGCCTGGTGCTGTTCGTGCAGATGATCGGCGGCGGATCCAAGGCGGCCACCGGCGAGCCGATCCCCTATTCGGAATTCATCCGGCAGGTCGACGAGGGCAATGTCGAGGGCGTTACGACCGCTGCGACGACCAGCGGCAACCAGCTGATCAGCGGCAAGCTTTCCAGCGGCCAGACCTTCCGCACGACCGCTCCGGCCGACGCGCAGGTCACCGAGCGCCTGATCAAGGCCGGCGTCCAGGTCCAGGCCAAGGAAGCCGAGCAGTCGAGCTTCTGGTTGATCCTCCTCTACCAGTCGCTGCCGCTTCTCCTGATCCTCGGCATCAGCTTCTTCGTGATGCGCCAGATGCAGAAGAACGCCGGCTCCGGAGCCATGGGCTTCGGCAAGAGCCGCGCCCGCATGCTGACCGAAAAGCAAGGCCGAGTAACCTTCGCCGACGTCGCCGGCATTGACGAGGCTCGCGAAGAGCTTCAGGAAATCGTCGAGTTCCTCAAGGATCCGGGCAAGTTTGCCCGCCTGGGCGGCAAGATTCCGAAGGGCGCGCTTCTCGTCGGCCCTCCGGGCACCGGTAAGACTCTCCTCGCCCGCGCCATCGCGGGTGAAGCGGGCGTTCCCTTCTTCACCATCTCTGGTTCGGACTTCGTCGAAATGTTCGTCGGCGTCGGCGCCAGCCGCGTCCGCGACATGTTCGACCAGGCCAAGAAGTCGGCGCCGTGCATCGTCTTCATCGACGAAATCGACGCGGTCGGCCGCCATCGCGGCGCCGGGCTCGGCAACGGCAATGACGAGCGCGAGCAGACGCTGAACCAGCTGCTGGTCGAGATGGACGGCTTCGAAGCGAACGAAGGCATCATCATAATTGCCGCGACCAACCGTCCGGACGTGCTCGACCCTGCGCTCCTGCGCCCGGGCCGCTTCGACCGCCAGGTCGTCGTCCCGCGTCCCGACATCGACGGCCGCGAGCAGATCCTCACCGTACACATGAAGAAGGTGCCGCTGGCGCCCGACGTCGACGCGCGAGTCATTGCTCGCGGAACGCCGGGCTTCTCCGGCGCCGACCTTGCCAACCTCGTCAACGAAGCCGCGCTCCTCGCCGCCCGCAAGGGCAAGCGCCTGGTCGCCGCTCAGGAGTTCGAGGAAGCCAAGGACAAGGTGCTGATGGGCACCGAGCGCAAGTCCATGGTCATGACCGAGGACGAAAAGCGGATGACCGCCTATCACGAGGCCGGTCACGCCGTTGTCGCGCTCCACGAGCCGGCGTCCGATCCGATCCACAAGGCGACGATCATCCCGCGCGGCCGTGCGCTGGGCATGGTGATGCGCCTGCCGGAACGCGACAGCTACAGCTATCACCGCGACAAGATGTACGCGAACCTGGCCGTCGCCATGGGCGGCCGCGTCGCGGAGGAAGTGATCTTCGGATACGACAAGGTGTCGTCAGGCGCCTCGTCCGACATTCAGTATGCGACCCAGCTGGCACGCGACATGGTCACGCGCTGGGGCATGTCTGACGCACTCGGCCCGCTTCAGTACGCGGAGCCTGAAGAGGAAGTGTTCCTCGGCTATTCGGTCAACCGCAGCCGCCAGATGTCCAACGAGACCGCGCAGGCGATCGACAAGGAGATCCGCAAGGTGGTCGAGGACGGCTATGCCCGCGCCAAGCACCTGCTCGACGAGCATAGCGACCAGCTCGAGACCCTCGCCCAGGCGCTTCTCGAATATGAGACTTTGAGCGGCGACGAGATCAAGACGGTCCTTGCCGGCGGTCCGATCGACCGCGGCGGCTCGTCAAAGCCGGGTCTCCCGGCTGCGGGCTCCTCGGTTCCGAAGGCGACGCGCAAGCCGCGGCCGCTCGGCGGCGCTGCTCCGGCCGGCGCCTGACCTAACGTTCAATCGCAGTTCATTGGCTGAGGCCTCATCTCCCCTACCTTGCGGGAGATGAGGCCTTGCTTTTGCGTCTGATGCTTTGCGGCGGTGCCGCGTTGATCCTTGCCCAGCCTGCGCTCGCGCAGTCTATGAACGCCGAGGTCTTCCACCAGCGCGCTGTCGCACTTCAGAAGAAGGGTCCGCTCGCTTTGTTTTCCCGCGCCGAGATCAAGGCGTTGATGGCCGAGGGCAAGGCCTCAGGCGAACGCGCCCGCGCCGAGCGCCTCGCCGCAGTGAAGGCCGGAAAAACTCCGCGCTACTGCCCGCCGACCGACGTTCGCGGCATGAACAGCGATGAGTTCATGAAGCGGCTGGCGGCGATCCCGCAGGCCGAGCGCCGCAAGATCAGCATGGGCGAAGCGATGAACCGCATCCTCGCCGCCAAATATCCCTGCCACTAGGCGTCAGTCGAAGATTCCCATCCCGACCATCGCGAGGATGAAGATGATCATCGCGATGATCGCGAAGGTTGCCAGCAGCACCGTGCGCCACAGCGCACTCGCCCAGCCGAGGCCGTAAGCGCCTCGCAGCTGCCGGTACATGTGTATCGGCGGGATGAAGAGCATGATCGGCGCGACCTGGCTGATCCCGATGTACGCCAGCAGGACGCCGACGACGACCAGCAGCGTCATGAACGACAGCGAATAAGTGATGAAGACCACATGGTCGTACAGCCGGAAGCGGCGGCTGAACGGAAACAGCAGCCACAGGAACGGCACTGAAAGCGGGATCAGCGCCCAGCTCCACTTATAGCTATTGCTCTTGAGCTTGTAGAGCAGCAGGTCCGGGTTCTGCTTGGCCTTGTGGTAAGCCTCTTCGATCAGTGGGATATCGGTCTGGATCGTCGACGACCGGCTGAACACCGCTTCGGTGATGCCGCGCTTGCGCATGTCCCGAATGACTTCGAGGTTGGACTGCTGCTCACGGATGTCGGCGTCGATCGAGACTGTCGGCGTGTTCTCCTTGATCCGCTCGGCACGCTTCGCCTGGAGCTTCGCAATCTGCTCCAGCGTGGACTTCTCGCTCGCGGCGAGGTCGCGGTTCGTATTGAAATTGGGGTTGAGGTTCCCGGTGGCGCTGACGATCGCGAACATCAGGAAGACGGAAAAGAGGAACAAGGCGAGTGGCGAGACGAAGCTGGCCCGCTTCCCTTCGATATAGCTGCGGGTGAGCTCGCCGGGCTTCCATGCCAGCAGCGGCAAGGTGCGCCAGATCTTCCCTTCGAAGTGAAGGACGCCGTGAGCGAGGTCGTGGAAGAAGGCACCGAGGGTCCGATGGACGTGCGCTTTCTGCCCGCACTCATGGCAGAATTCACCCTCGAGCTTCGCTCCGCAGTTAAGGCAATGACCCTCATGCGTGTGCCCGTCAGGTCCGCTCGCGCCCGGCTCGATCGCGCGGCCGATCAGCGCTCCGGTCGCAATGTCGCCCACAGCTTCGATATCCGGCATTCCACAACCCCCTGCGTGGACATTATGCGGTGTCGCAAGCGCGTGCTAGCCGTCTCCGCATGAAGCGCATCGGCCTCCTGGGAGGCTCCTTCAATCCGGCCCACCGCGCGCACCGGCGCATCAGCCTGGCCGCGGTCCGCGCGCTCGACCTCGACGAGGTGTGGTGGCTGGTCTCCCCGGGCAATCCGTTGAAGCTCGCGAAAGGCATGGCGCCATATGAAGCGCGCTTCGCCTCGGCGCAGGCGATGGCTCGCCGAGCGCCGATCCGCGTCTCCGACTTCGAAGTCCGCGCGGGAACCCGCTACACCGTCGATACGGTGCGCCAGCTCCAGCGCCGCTATCCGAACGTCCAATTCATCTGGCTGATGGGCGGGGATACTGTTGCCCAATTCCATCAGTGGAAGGATTGGCGCAAGCTCGCGGAATCCTTGCCAATTGCGGTCATCTTCCGCCCCGGTTATGATCGGTCCGTCCACGCGGCACGCGCGATGGGCTGGCTTCGAAGGTTCGTCCATCCTTCACGCCAGGCGAGACGTTGGACGGATTGGAGTGCACCGGCGATTACCTTTCTTCGCCTGCCGCCCGACCCGACTTCCGCAACCGCCCTTCGCGCGCTCGATCCCAACTGGCATCGCAAATTCATGAACCGGACAGCCGGTCCGGTGCATTCTGCCTTGCCATCTTCCTTCAGGAGAGCACTTGCCAGACCGTCCAGCTGAGACTGCCTCAAAGGCCCCTCTCGACGTCGAAGACCTCCACCGTCTCGTCCTTCAGTCGCTCGACGACGACAAGGCGCAGGAAGTCGTGACCATCCCGCTTGCAGGCAAGTCGAACATTGCCGACCACATGGTGATCGCCACCGGCGGCTCGACGCGGCAGGTGGCGTCGATGGCGCACAAGCTTGCGGACCGGATCAAGGAGAAGTTCGGGCGGATTGCCCGGATCGAGGGACTTCCGGCGGCAGACTGGGTGCTGATCGACGCCGATGACGTCATCGTGCACCTGTTCCGTCCCGAAGTGAGAAATTTTTACAATTTGGAACGAATGTGGGCGTTTGGCGATGATGCACCAGCAAGTGCAGCTTCGTAAGCGGGTGAGGGCATGCGTAGGTACTTTGCATTTTTCGCGCTGCTATTCTTCTGTGCAGCGCAGCCGGCAGCGGCAGCTTCCAGTCCCCGTCTAGGGACGCTGGAGCAACAGCTTCGTTCGCTTCTCGCCACCAAATCCGCCGACGTCGGCCTTGCCGCAATCGATCTGACCAACGGCGAGACCGTCAGCGTCAACGGCGACAAGAGCTTTCCGATGGCGAGCACGATGAAGGTCGCGGTCGCCGCCAACTATCTCCAGCAGGTCGACGCGGGCAATCGCTCGCTGTCGGACCGCATCTCGGGCCAGACTGCGGCCTCGCTGATGGAGCGCATGCTGATCCACAGCGACAATCGCGCGACCGACATTCTCATTCGCGACCTTGGCGGCGCCAAGGGCATGCAGGACTGGGTTGCATGGCATCGCCTGTCCAACATGCGCATCGACCGCAACATCGCGAAGCTTCTCGCCGACAAGCGCGATCTTTGGGACGTTCGCGATTCCTCGACCCCGGTGGCGATGGTCGAAATGCTGAAGCTGATCGACAAGGGCTCCCTCCTGAAGCCCGCGAGCCGTGCCTATCTGCTCGACATCATGGGCCGTTGCGCCACGGGCAAGAACCGGATGCGCGCCCTTCTGCCGTGGGGAACCAAGGTCGAGCACAAGACCGGCACGCTGAATGGCTATGCGAGCGATGTCGGCTTCATCACCTTGCCGAACGGTCATCGCGTCGCGGTCGCCTTCTTCGCACGCGGTGGCGGCGACCGTCCGAACACGATCGCCCAGGCTGCTCGCGCTGTGTACGACGGTTTCACGCGCGTCCTGTCCTGGCCCAGCTTCGGCACCTTCCAGCCTAGCACCGGCCAGTAAGGGCCGTTGCTCCTCCACATCGTCGCTCGCGGGAAGATCGGTCGATCGCCCGAGGCTGAGCTTGTGGACCGCTATCTCGAGCGGATCGCCTGGCCGACCAAGCTGACCGAGCTTGGTGAGCGGGCTCCGTCGCCGCCCGTGCCCGCGGGAGCCGTCACCGTCCTGCTCGACGAAAAGGGCAAGGCCTTGTCCTCCATGGAGCTTGCCCGGTCGCTCGAGCAGTGGCGGGACCGCGGCACGCGCGAAGTTCGCTTCGTCCTCGGTGCCGCGGATGGCCATTCCGACGAGGAGCGAGCGTCCGCCGACCTGCTGTTGTCCTTTGGTCCGGCAACCTGGCCGCACCTGCTCGCCCGCGCGATGCTTGCCGAGCAACTGTTCAGGGCGACATCGATCCTTGCGAACCACCCCTATCATCGCGAAGGTTAGACCGTGCCCAACCTCGCGCCGCCCGTCCTAGCGATCGCCGCCAGCTTGCTTGTCGCTGCGAGCGGCCCCGCGCCGCTTGAAGGGCAGCCGCTCGACGTCAGTGCGCGGCAGGCCCTGAAGGAAGCGCAGGCCGCAGAGGCTCAGGTCGCCAGGCTACAGAAGGCGGCTGAGGCTT
>JAEVYW010000133.1 GCA_023392555.1 Pseudomonadota bacterium
TGGCGGCGGCGGCAGCCGGCTCTGGCCCTTCTCGACGAACGAGACCCCCAAACAGTTCCTACCGCTGGTCGGACAAAAGAGCCTTTTTCGCGAAGCGCTCGATCGCGTCCGGGATCGCCTCCACTACGCAGCTCCGATCGTTGTCGGCAGCGCCCGGCACGCGGACCTTTGCGAACGCGAACTCGTCGGCGAAAGTGCTTCCGCCCGCCTTGTCCTCGAGCCTTGTGCTCGAAACACGGCCGCGGCCGTTGCAATGGCTGCCGCCGTCGCTCGGAACGATCACGGCGACGATGTTCTGATCCTGGTCATGCCGAGCGACCACGTCATCAATGACGTGCCTGCTTTTCACGCCGCCATCCGCGCGGGAGAGCCGGCCGCACGCGCGGGGCGTCTGGTCACCTTTGGAATTCGGCCAAGCTCACCGGACACGGGCTATGGCTATCTTCACATGGGATCGGAGCTTGCTGAGGCTCCGGGCGTGGCGGAAGTCGCGAAGTTTGTCGAAAAGCCCCCGCTCAATGTGGCGGAGGCGATGGTCGCCGGTGGCGAGCACCTCTGGAATGCCGGAATTTTTCTTTTCCGGGCCCGCACCCTGCTCGACGAAATGAGCAAATTCGCGCCAGAGATCGCTCGGTCGTCACGGTTTGCGATCGCTACCGCGGCACGCGACGGGATCCGCGTCCTGCCCTCCATCGACGCGCTGGCTGACTGCCCGAGTGAGTCGATCGACTACGCCGTTATGGAACATTCCGATCGGGTCGCAACAGTCCCGATGTCGCCGGGCTGGTCGGACCTCGGTAGCTGGGATGCATTGGCTTCCCTTCCCACTGACGGGCAGATCGAAGGCCCAGTGACGAGCCTCGATTGCGACAATTGCTACATTCGAAGCGATGGGGTTCAAGTTGCGGCACTCGGGGTCCGCGATCTCATCATCGTTGCGTCCGGAGGACGCCTTCTCGTCCTGCCGCGAGGGCGCTCTCAAGAGGTTAAAAAGCTCCTGTCCGCCATGGACAAGGCCGCCGCTTAACCATATTTGGGCGCGGCTAAGCGCCGTGTTGCCAAATTTGGCGCGGAGGAAACTCTATCAACGTGTATCAGGATCCTACCTCTAAGTGGGCGCTTTCCACTGCTGTCGTCAGGCAGAGGATGAGGAAGTTCAATTGGCTCTTCCTTGGGACCGTGGTCGTCCCGACGACGCTTGCGGTGCTCTATTTCGGCATATTCGCGTCAGACGTTTATGTGTCTGAGTCGAGTTTCGTCGTGCGCAGCCCGGACAAGCCTTCGACTAGCGGGTTTGGAGTTCTCCTCAATCGCGCCGGCTTCAGCAATGCGAGCGATGAAGTTTTCGCAGCGCAGGATTTCATCCGGTCGCGCGACGCATTGCGCGCCATCAATTCGCGTGGGCAGTTCGAGGCGTCCTATACTGCACCGCAGGTATCGGTCTTTGATCGGTTCAATCCCAGCGGGACCCGCGGTTCCTTTGAGGATCTTTACGATTATTTCCTCAAGAAGGTCGCCGTAAATTACGACAGCTCGAATTCGATCGCGAGGTTGACAGTCCGGGCATACAACCCTCGCGACGCATATCTTTTTAACGAACAGCTTCTTCAACTGGCTGAACAGACCGTCAACAGGCTGAACCAGCGGGGCCGCTCGGACCTGATCAGTTTTGCGCAGGCAGAGGTCGACCAGGCCAAACAGAATGCCCGTCGCGCCGCGAGCAGCCTGGCGTCATTCCGTAACCGTTCCGGCGTGGTCGATCCCGAGAAGCAGGCGGCCGTTCAGCTGCAGATGGTTTCGAAGCTGCAGGACGAGTTGATCGCGACGCGGACCCAGCTTGCGGAACTTCGCCGGTACGCGCCGGAGAATCCGCAGGTTGAATCGCTGCAGACCCGCATTTCGAGCCTTCAGGGCCAGATCAATCAGGAATCGGACAAGGTCGCCGGCAGCCAGCGCTCTCTCGCTGGCGCGACCGCGCAGTATCAGCGTCTGTCGCTCGAAAGCCAGTTCGCCGACAAGCAGCTTGCGGCGGCCATGAGTTCCCTCATCGAGGCCCAGAACGAGGCACGGCGCAAGCAGGCCTACGTCGAACGGATTTCGCGGCCGAACACCCCCGACGAAGCGACCGAGCCTCGCCGCCTGCGCGGAATTCTCGCCACGTTCATCCTCGGACTAGTTGCGTGGGGCATCCTGTCGATGCTTCTCGCCGGCGTTCGCGAGCATCGCGACTAGGATCAGGGTTCGGAAAAGCGTGAAGGCGGCCCCGCGGCGCTCACGTTTGCTGGACCAAGACACGCACAGCATGATCAGGCTTATCGACGTTAGTAAATCGTATGAGACCCGCGCCGGTCTCATCAATATTTTCAAGGACGTAGACCTGGAGGTCAGTCCGGGCGAGAAGGTTGGCATCCTTGGCCGGAACGGCGCAGGCAAATCGACCATGATCCGCCTGATTAGCGGCGCGGAAATGCCGACGTCCGGCAGGGTCGAGCGCCGGATGAGCGTTTCATGGCCGTTGGCCTTTGGCGGCGCATTTCAAGGCGCGCTCACCGGTCTCGACAATCTACGCTTCATATCCCGCGTGTACGGAGCGAACGTGGCCGATAAGGTCGACTTCGTCGAGGACTTCTCGGAACTCGGAACCTATTTCCGAGAGCCTGTGCGAACCTATTCGGCGGGCATGCGGGCGCGATTGGCGTTCGCCATTTCGATGGTCGTGGAATTCGATTGCTTTCTGATCGATGAGATCGTGGCGGTCGGCGATGCG
>JAEVYW010000200.1 GCA_023392555.1 Pseudomonadota bacterium
TCAGCGGAGGAGTGGGCGCATGAAGTTCTCGTTGAGCTGGCTGAAGCAGCACCTCGACACTGATGCGGACGCCACGGTGATTGCTGAAAAGCTGACGGCGATCGGCCTAGAGGTCGAAGGCGTGGAAAATCCGGCCGAAGCGCTGGCGCCGTTCCGCGTCGCCAAAGTCCTGACCGCCGAACGCCACCCGCAAGCGGACAAGCTTCAGGTGCTGACGGTCGATGCGGGCGAGGGCGCGGTACAGGTCGTATGCGGCGCTCCTAATGCGCGCGCCGGGATGCTGGGCGTGTTCGGGCCTCCGGGCGCTTATGTGCCGGGATCCGACATCACGCTGAAGATTGCGGCGATCCGCGGCGTCGAATCGCGTGGAATGATGTGCTCTGTCCGCGAACTGCAAATCGGCGACGAGCATGATGGCATCATCGAGTTGCCGGGCGATGCTCCCGTCGGGACAGCGTTTGCCGAGTATGCCGAGCTCAACGACCCGGTGTTCGACGTCAACGTTACGCCGAACCGCGGCGATTGCATGGGCGTGCGCGGCATTGCTCGCGATCTCGCTGCGTCGGGCATTGGCACTCTAAAGCCGCTTGCAGTCCCCCAGGTGGAAGGCACGTTCGCGTCGCCAATCGACATCCGCATCGAGGATCCCGACGGCTGCCCGGCCTTCTACGGCCGCGCGATCCGGGAGGTCCGTAACGGCGCCTCGCCTGAGTGGCTTCAGCGCCGGCTGAAGAGCGCGGGCCAGCGACCGATCTCCGCGATCGTCGATGCGACCAACTATGTGATGCTCGACCTTGGCCGTCCCGCGCACGCCTATGACGTCGCCAAGCTCGACGGCGCGCTGATCGCTCGGCCCGCGCAGGACGGTGAGAAGGTGTTGGCGCTCAACGAGCGGGAATACACGCTCGACCCGTCGATGACGGTGATCGCCGACGAGCGTCAGGTGCACGACATCGGCGGAATCATGGGCGGCGAGGATTCGGGCGTCACCGAGGGCACGACCGATGTCGTCCTCGAGATCGCCTACTTCACTCCCGAGCGCATCGCGCAAACGGGACAGAAGCTCGCGCTGACCAGCGACGCCCGCACCCGCTTCGAGCGCGGCGTCGATCCGGCCTTCCTCAAGGACGGTCTTGATGTTCTCACGGGCCTGATCATCGAGCTATGTGGCGGCGAGCCGTCCGAGGCTTTGCTCGTCGGTGAAGCGCCGGTCGAGCGAAAGACAGTCCGCTTCGACGCAGCTCGGACACGCGCGCTGGGCGGCGTCGAGGTAGCGGAAGATCGTCAGCGCCAGATCCTGGGCTCGCTCGGGTTCGAGCTCGACGGCGACAGGGCGCTTGTCCCGACCTGGCGGCGTGACGTCGACGGGACCGCCGACCTGGTCGAGGAAGTAGCCCGCATCGTGGGCTACGACCAACTCATCACCGACGCGCTGCCGCGTCCCTCGGGCGTCGCCAAGCCCACCGCGACGCGGCCGCAGCTGATCGAACGCCAAGTCCGCCGCACAGCGGCTGCTCGCGGTCTGAACGAGGCGGTCACGTGGAGCTTCATCTCCGACGGTGAAGCCAAGCCGTTCGGCGGAGGCGACTGGCGGCTGTCCAATCCGATCAGCGAAGAGATGAAGGTCATGCGGCCCTCGCTGCTGCCTGGCCTCATTGCCGCCGCCCGTCGCAACCTGGCTCGCGGAGTGGCGTCGGTCCGCCTGTTCGAGATCGGCCGGCGCTATCTAGCTGACAGCGAGCATCTGACCGCGACGCTGTTGCTGGCGGGCAATCGTCAGGACCGCTCATGGCAGGCGGGCAAGGCGCAGTCGTTCGATGCATTCGACGCGAAGGCCGAAGTGCTTGCGCTTCTGGATGCCGCAGGCGCGCCCGTCTCGAACCTGCAGCTCTTCCCGGATGCCGGTCCGACCTGGCACCCGGGGCGTTCGGCGACGCTTCGGCTTGGCCCAAAGACCATCGTCGCAGCATTCGGTGAGCTTCACCCGCGACTGCTGAAGGAGCTCGACGCACCGGAACGCACCGTCGCCGGCGAAGTCTATCTCGATGCCATCCCTGCGGCGCGCTCGAGTGGGCGTTCGCGCACGGCTTACTCGCCGCCGCTACTTCAGCCGGTGACGCGCGACTTCGCCTTCATTGTCCCAACTGAGGTCACCGCTGACGCTCTGGTCCGTGCCATTCGTGGTGCAGACAAGCAGGCTATCGTGGCCGCGCGGCTGTTCGACCGGTTCGAAGCGACCGATGGCCTGAGCCTTGCGGTGGAAGTCACGCTCCAGCCCGGCGAAAAGAGCTTCACCGAGGCCGAGCTTGCCGAGATCGGCACCCGCATCGTCGCGGCGGCCGAAAAGCTCGGGGCGCGCCTACGCAGCTAGTTCAAGCGCGTTGATCGCGGCGTGCACGCGCGCCTCGATTTCCTCGCGCTTGAGGCCGGCCGGAATGACTTCCCCGACACGGATGTGAACCGTACCGGCTCGCTTGGGCAGGTTGGATCCCCACGTAAGGCCGCTGTCGAGGGCAACGGGAACGACCGGCAGGCCGAGCGCGCGATAAAGTCCAGCAAAGCCCGACTGCAACGGCGGGGTTTCGCCCGGACGAACACGCGTGCCTT
>JAEVYW010000070.1 GCA_023392555.1 Pseudomonadota bacterium
GTTCCGATGCCTACGAAGGCCGCGGCCCTGCGACGCGCGGTGAAACGAAGACCATCGATTACATCGTCAGCCAGTTCAAAGCCGCGGGCGTGCAGCCCGGCGGCGACGTCGTGAATGGCAAAAGGCAGTGGACTCAGCGCGTCCCCCTGCTGAAGTCCGACATCGTTGGCGATCCGATCGTCACGCTGCAGACGCCCGCCGGATCGACGCGTCTCGTGCAAAGCGAGCAGATCGCGCTTCGCTCGCTTTTGAATGGGCAGCAGCAGCTTCGCCTCGACCATGTACCGATCGTCTTCGCCGGCTACGGCGTCACTGCCCCCGAGCGCGGCTGGGACGACTTCAAGAATGTCGACGTCCGCGGCAAGATCATCGTCGTCCTGATCAACGATCCCGACTTCGAGGGCGGTGAAGGCGACTTCGGCGGCAAGGCCATGACGTATTACGGCCGCTGGACTTACAAGTTCGAGGAAGCTGCACGGCGCGGCGCTGCGGGCATCCTGATCGTCCATGAGACGGCGCCCGCCTCCTATGGGTGGAACACGGTCAAGAACAGCAACAGCAATACGATGTTCGACATCGTCCGGGACAATCCCGCGGCGCAGCATCCGGGGCTGGAAAGCTGGATCACGGTGGAGACGGCGCGAAAGCTGTTTGCCGACGCCGGGCTCAATTTCGATCAGGCCAAGGCCGCTGCGCGCCTCAAGAGCTTCCAGCCGATCGATCTCAGGTCGACGCTGAGCGTGACGCTCAATTCGAAGGCCGAGACGATCACATCTTACAATGTGGCGGGCATGGTCCGCGGCAAGAAGTACCCGGATGAGACCGTGCTCTACACCGCGCACTGGGACCATCTCGGCATCGGCAAGCCCGACGCGAACGGCGACAACATCTATAATGGCGCGGTCGACAACGCGACCGGCATCGCAATGCTGATCGAGCAGGCACGTGCCTTCGCGCATGGGCCACGCCCCGATCGTTCGGTCGCGTTCCTGGCGGTCACCGCCGAGGAAAAAGGTCTTCTCGGCAGCGCTTATTACGCCGCCAATCCGCTCTACCCGCTCGGCAAGACGGTCGCGGTCCTCAACACGGACGCGATGAACGTGATGGGCCCGACCAAGAACTTCAGCATCTCGGGATCGGCGCGGCTCGACCTTCTCGATATGCTGACCGCCGAAGCGCAGCGTGCGGGACGCTACTACACGCCGGATCCCCATCCGGAAGCCGGCAGCTTCTACCGGTCCGATCACTTTTCCTTCGCCAAGGTCGGCGTGCCTGCGATCAGCTTTGATTCCGGCAACGATTTGGTCGGCGGCGGAATTGCGCGCGGCGAGGCAGCGGCCAAGGAATACACCGCCAAGGCCTATCACCAGCCGGACGACGAATGGTCCCCGAGCTGGGACTTCCGCGGGATGGCGCAGGACGATCTGTTGCTGCACCGGCTGGGCCTGAGCCTCGCCAACTCGCGGCTGTGGCCGAACTGGAGCCAGGACAGCGAATTCCGCGCCACTCGCGACAGGACCGCCAATGAGCGTGCCGGCGATCAGCCCAGGCCCAAGGGCGGAGAGCGCGGTTGAGCGAAACACTCCAGCCTGCCCTGCCCGACGAGCTCGATCATCAGGCCGAGCGGCTGATGCGTCGCCTGTGCGAGCGCGACCTGACCATCTCGACGGCGGAGAGCTGCACCGGCGGGATGATGGCCGCCTTGCTGACCGACATCGAAGGCGCAGGCCACGGGTTCGACCGCGGCTTCGTGACCTACACCAAGGAGTCGAAGACCGAACTGCTCGGGATCGAACCCGACATCCTGGAGCGCAACGAGGCCGTGTCAGAGACGGTCGCGCGGGCGATGGCGGAAGGCGCGCTCAAGCGATCGCAATCCGACTTCGCGCTGGGCGTCACCGGTTTCGCGGGACCCGCCGGCAAGGAGCATGAGGAAGGCCTCGTCCACCTCGCGCTCGCCCGGAAGACCGGCGAGACAGTCCATCGTGAGGAGCATTTCGGTCCGATCGGCCGTGGCGCGGTGCGGGTGAAATGCCTTCAGACGGTGCTGGAAATGCTGGAGGATGCGCTCCAGCAGGCGTAACCAGCCGTTGCATTTGAGGGAGAGCGAAGTGGCCGATCTCGTCTTCTACACGAACCCCATGTCGCGCGGTCAGACTGTGCGATGGATGCTGGAAGAGGTCGGCGAACCCTACGGCACCGAAATCCTCGATTACGCATCCACGATGAAGGCCGAACCCTATCTCTCGGTTAATCCGATGGGGAAGGTCCCGGCCATCGTCCACAAGGGCAAGGTGGTGACGGAAGTCGCGGCAATCTGCTGCTATCTCGCCGACGCTTTTCCGCAGGCTGGGTTGGCGCCCGACCCGAAGGACCGTGCGGATTACTACCGCTGGATCTTCTTCACCTCGGGACCAGTCGAGGCCGCGTTCAGCAACAAGGCCGCCGGCTTCGAACCGACCCCCGAACGCCAGCGCATGTTCGGCTACGGCAATTACGATCTCGCGATCAGCACGCTCGAGAGAGCGCTGACCGGCAAGCAATATATCGCCGGCGATCGCTTCAGCGCGGCGGACCTTTTCGTGGGGGCGAACGTCAACTTCATGCTGCAGTTCAACCTGCTCGAACCGCGCCCGGTGTTCACCGACTATGCCGCACGAGTGACCGACCGCGACGCCTATCGGCGAGCCAAGGAGATCGACGGCAGACTGATCGCCGAGGCGCAGGCGGCGCAGCAGCAAGCCCAACCGGCGGAGTAAAGGATGGACGAGGATCTCCGGCAGCAGGCCATCGACCTATACGACCGCTTCACGCACGAAGGTCTCGACCGTCGCGTCTTCATGGCGCGGATGATCGCCATCGCGGGAAGCGCAGCAGCCGCTGAGGCACTGATCGGGGCCATTGCTGCGTCGCCAGCGGCGGCCGCCGTCGTTCCGGAAGGCGATCCCCGGCTTCGTACGGGCCGCGTGGTGCTGGCGAACTACCCGGTCTATGGCGCAATGCCGCGCAAGTCCGCGGCCAGGCTGCCGGCGGTCCTCGTGATCCACGAAAATCGCGGTCTGAACGCTCACATTCGGGACGTGGCTCGCCGCATCGCGCTGGCGGGATATTTTGCCGTCGCTCCAGACTTCCTCGCACCGTCCGGCGGAACGCCCGCCGACGAGGACAAGGCACGCGACATGATCGGCAAGCTCGATCTCGCGGCGGCCAACGACGGCGCACTCCGGATGCTCGATCGGCTCAAACGGCGCGGCAACGGCAATGGCAAAGTCGGTGCGGTCGGTTTCTGCTGGGGCGGAGCCTTTGTCGACCGGCTCGCCGTAAGTGCCGGCAACCGCCTGGACGCGGGCGTCGCTTATTACGGCCCAGCCCCCTCGCCCGCCGACGCCGTCAAGGTGCAGGCGCCGCTGCTTCTCCATTATGCGGGGCTCGACACTCGCGTGAATTCAACCGGCGAGCCTTGGGTCGAAGCGCTCAAGAAGGCGGGGAAGACCGTCGAGGCCTACACCTATCCGGGGGTCAACCACGCGTTCAACAACGACAGTTCTGCCGAACGCTACAACAAGCCGGCTGCCGACCTAGCCTGGTCGCGCACCCTCGCCTTCTTCAAGCGCTATCTGGGCTAGACGATGCGCCTTTGCCTCATCTCACCGGTTCTTGCGCTGGCTCTCAGCGGCTGCGTCGCCGGGATGGCGGCGAGCGCCGTGGGACTTGCCGCCGACGCCGCCGGCCCAGGCGGGCAGAACTCGAAGTTCATGCAGGCCGCTGCGAGACAGGCCTGCACCGCTCAGGCGGCGCAAAGCGGAACGGTTCAAGTCACCAGCGTCACTCACGCGAAGGACGGCGAAATCATCGTCCTTGGCACAGTCCAGGGCTCTGGCGGACTGCAGTCGTTCGAGTGCAGCTTCGTGACGACGATTACCGGCTTCACTTTGAAGCCAGTCCCGCCGGGCCAGTAAGGCTCGAAAGACCCGAAGCAGGACCGGCGGACGTCCTTCCCGATCAGCGTGGTTCGGCTAGGGCTCGAAGAGCGGCAAGATGAGCGTCGAAGGCCCGGCGACCGGACACCGTCTGCTCGATCCAGGTGCGACTGCGCCCCTCGAACGGCAGCTTCTTGATCTGCACGTAGCCCGCCTCGCTCAAGGCCGACAAATGCTTCGACATGACGGAATCCGTGACGCCCGTGAGCTCACGAAGCTTGTCGAACGCCATGTCGCTAACACCGCCCAGCAGCCCCATGATCTGAAGCCGCGTGGGCGGATGGATGACCGGATCAAGGCCGTTCATCGGCCCTGGACCCGCAACTCGCGCAGATAGACGCGCTGCCAGGCGTAACTGATCGCAACGCCGAAGGCCGTTGCCACGAGAGCGAGCGCCAGTGGCACCCAGGTCAGGCCTTGTTGCGCGTATCGCGCGCCGATCAAAAGCAGGACGACGTTCCCAAGCACGGCGATAAGCGAGATCGGCAAGGTCCGGCCGGCGCGCCATCCGTTGAGGAAGGTTCCCGTACGAGCGCGGTCCCATCGTTGGACGAGGATCACGCC
>JAEVYW010000003.1 GCA_023392555.1 Pseudomonadota bacterium
TCTTGACCTCCAGATTGTAGAGGCAGGTCGGGTGGAACTGCATCATCTCCATGTTGGAGATGCGGCAGCCGGCGCGCCACGCCATGGCGATGCCATCGCCGGTCGCTCCGCGCGGAGCAGTCGAGAAAAGGTAGGCGCGGCCCGCGCCGCCAGTCGCAAGTACGGTCGCGCGGGCAGTCAGCGCCTCCACCCGCCTCTTGCGCCGACTGTACGCATAAAGGCCGTGCACCGCCCCGCTGGTCGAGAAATGCGTCGTGTGGCGTCCAGTGATCAGGTCGATCGCCACCATGTCCGGCACGAGCGTGATGTTCGGATGCTTGAGCGCTGCAGTTTCCAGCGCCTGCTGGATCGCCGCACCGGTCGCGTCGGCGACGTGGACGATGCGGCGGTGGCTGTGCCCACCCTCTCGCGTCAGATGCAGGACCCCGCCGTCATTGGCGAAGGGAACGCCGAGATCGACTAGGCGCTGGATCGCGCGCGGCGCGGATTCGACGACGTGCTCGACCACCGCGCGGTCGTTCAGCCCTGCGCCGGCAATCATCGTGTCGTTGATATGCGCTTCGAAGCTGTCGCCTTCTTCCAGGACCGCTGCGATCCCGCCCTGCGCCCAGCCGGTCGCGCCCTCGCCGAGCGCGCCCTTGGCAATCACGGCGACCTTGCGGTCCTCGGCCAAATTAAGCGCTGCGGTCAGCCCCGCCGCGCCCGAGCCGACAACGAGGACGTCCGCCGTCGCGCTCACGCCGCCTCTTGGCGCGAAACCAGGCTCAGGAACACGTCCTCGAGATCCGGGTCGCGGGTGCGGACGTCGACGATCGCATAACCGTCGCGCTGCACCGCCGCGAGCACCTCTCCGGCGTTCACCCGGTCCTTGCGATAGGTGATCTCGATCGTGCGCTCATCGACCAGGTTGATGTTCTCGAAGCAGTCGCCGCTCGGAACGCTGTCGAGGTCACGGTCGAAGGTGACGACCACCGCTTTCTCCTGAGCCTTGGCAACGAGCGTACGCGTCGGCTCATTCGCCACGACGCGGCCGTGATTGATGATCGCGATGCGGTCGCACAACTCCTCGGCTTCTTCGAGATAGTGCGTGGTAAGCACCACCGTCACGCCCTGGCGGTTGAGCTCTTTGACATAAGCCCAGAGCTGGCGGCGAAGTTCGATGTCGACGCCCGCGGTGGGCTCGTCGAGGACGAGGATCGGCGGCGAGTGGACCATCGCCTTGGCGACGAGAAGCCGCCGCTTCATCCCGCCCGAGAGCGTGCGCGCGTACGCGTCGGCCTTGTCGGTCAGGTGCATCGCGGCGAGCAATGCATCCGTCTGGCGCCTACCGGCTGGAATTCCGTAAAGCCCGGCCTGGATCTCCAGCGCCTCCTTCGGGGTGAAAAAGGGATCGAACAGGATTTCCTGCGGGACGATGCCGATCGAGCGCTTCGCGTTGCGCGGATGCTCGTCGATGTCGAAGCCCCAGATGAAGGCCTTGCCACTGGTCTTCACCACCAGCCCGGCAAGGATGTTGATCAGCGTCGACTTGCCGGCGCCGTTCGGGCCAAGAAGACCGAAGATCTGCCCGCGCGGAACGTCGAAGGTGACATTGTCGAGCGCCTGCTTCCCGCCGGCATAAGTCTTCGACAAAGCTTCGATGCGGATTGCGGCCGACGGGTCCATAAACCCGCGCATAGCGGCCTCCCCGCCCTCGCGACAAGAAAAGGTATGAAGGCGCCGTTTACCCTTCCCGTGCAATTCATGTTGAGAAGACGGCGTTACCTCCCGTGTCTGGATGGGACGCGTTTGGACCTTTACAACTGGCCTGATCGGCCTGCTGTCGCTGTTTGCGGCCGCTCCCTCATTTGCCGCGCCCGTCGCCCCTAACAAGAACGCGAAGTCGACGGCGGCGATCGTTCCGCCTGCCACGGTCCGAAAGATCGAGGATCTGAACTTCGGCTGCCTCATCGTCACCGGCCCTGTCGGCGGCACGGCCGTTCTCAATCCGAACACCGAGGTCGTCACGACCACTGGCGGCGTGACAAAAGTCGGCGGTGCAACGACTTGCCCGGCCTATTCGGCGCTGTTCGAAGCAGTCTCCCCGGTGAAGGGCGTCGTGATCATCCGCCTTCCGAAGGTCGTCGCCACGTTGACCCGCGTCGGTGGAACGGAGACCATGAACGTTGGCGCCTGGACGGTGGACGGCTCCGGCAACCGCAACGTCCCCGCGAAGGAACCGTGGGCGTTCAAGATCGGCGGAACGCTGTTCGTGAATGCCAATCAGGCGGAAGGCTTGTACGTCGGCACCTTCGCAGTCGACGTCCAGTATCCTTAATCAAAGGGCAACTGCGCCTGTTGAGTGGCGCTCCCTGCATTGAAGCGCGCCGTCGCGATTGCTACTTCGCAGGTCATGGACCAGCCCCCGTCATCCGCAAACGCGATCCCGCCGCCCGAAGTGTTCAAGGTCAAGACGCTGCAGGTTGCCTGCGACGGGTCGGGGGAAGTTTCGCCCGCGCTCGGCCACCCGCGCGTGTTCCTGCGGATCGAGCCGGACATGGGCTTCGTCGAGTGCGGCTACTGCGATCGCCGCTTCGTCCTTGAGGGGGGACCAGCGGACCAGCCGGCATGACCGGGGCAGACCCGCGGCGGTTCCTGTACCGTAGCCTCGATCCCGACGGCGCGCGGCGGCTTGCAGCGAAGCACCTTTCGGCGTGCGATGATGGCGAGCTCTATCTTCAATATTCGGCGAGCGAGAGCTTCGGGTTCGACGACGGCCGGCTGAAGACCGCCGATTACAACACGGCTTCGGGCTTCGGCCTGCGCGGAGTGACCGGCGAGACCACCGCTTTCGCTCATGCCAATGAGATCAGCGAAGCGGCCATCGACCGCGCAGCGGCGACGCTGAAGCTGCTCGATGCGGCGAAGGGTCAACCTGCCCCGCCGCCGCTCCGAACCAACCAGTCGATGTACGGCGCCGACGACCCGCTGAGCCTGATCCCGTTCGCGGACAAGGTGGCGCTTTGCCAGCAGATTGATGCGGCAGCTCGGGCTCGCGACCCGCGCGTGGCACAGGTCGCGGTGTCGCTTGCGGCGAGCTGGAGCGTTATCGACATCGTTCGCGGCGATGGCTTCGTCGGCCATGACGTCCGGCCTTTGGTTCGCCTGAACGTCCAGATCGTCGCGCAGGACGGCAACCGGCGCGAGACCGGCTATCATGGTCTCGGCGGCCGCTACCTCTATGACGATTTGTTCAAGCCCGAGACCTGGGACCGCGCGATCGACATCGCTCTCGCGCAGGCGCTGACCAACCTCGAATCGGTTGCTGCACCGGCTGGCGAAATGCCCGTCTTGCTAGGTCCCGGCTGGTGCGGCGTGCTGCTGCACGAAGCCGTCGGGCACGGTCTCGAAGGCGACTTCAACCGCAAGGGCACGTCGGCATTTTCCGGCCGTATTGGCGAGCGGGTCGCGGCTCCGGGCGTCACGGTGGTCGACGACGGCTCGATCGGCCAGAGGCGCGGATCGCTGACGATCGACGACGAAGGCACGCCGACCCAGCGCAACGTGCTGATCGAGGACGGCATCCTCAAGGGCTACATCCAGGACCGCCTCAACGCGCGGCTGATGGGCGTCGAGCCGACCGGAAACGGCCGCCGCGAAAGCTTCGCCCATGCGCCGATGCCGCGGATGACCAACACGTTCATGCTCGGCGGCAACGACGATCCGGCGGAACTGGTCGAGCGGGTGAAGGACGGCATTTACGCCAAGAGCTTCGGCGGCGGTCAGGTCGACATCACAAGCGGCAAGTTCGTGTTCGGCTGCACCGAGGCCTATCGCATCCGCAACGGCAAGATTGCCGAGCCGATCAAGGGCGCGACCCTCATCGGCGACGGTCCGACCGTGCTCACCCGTGTCAGCAGGATCGGCAACGACATGGCGCTGGACGAAGGCGTCGGCATCTGCGGCAAGGCGGGGCAGTCGGTCCCGGCCGGCGTGGGTCAGCCGACCATGCTGATCGACGGTCTCACGGTAGGCGGCACCGCCACGGCATGACCCTTCGACAGGGCTCAGGACAGGACGACTGGCGCCGGGACGTCCTGACCTTCTGGTTCGGTCTGACGCGCGAGCAGTGGTTCAATTCCGATCCTGGGCTCGACGCGGAGATCACCGAGCGTTTTCACGATCTGTACGAGCGCAAGCGCGAGCTGCCGGCCGCGTCGTTCCTCGACGATCCGCTGACGGCACTCGCGGCGATCATCCTCTTCGACCAGTTCCCGCGGAACATGTTCCGGGACCATGCGGACCAGTTCCAGACCGATCACCTGGCGCTCGCAATTGCGAAGGCCGCGGTCGATCGCGGTTTCGACGATCAGGTCGACGAGAAGGAGCGGCCATTCGTCTACATGCCGTTCCAGCACAGCGAGAATCTGGCCGACCAGAACCGCAGCGTTCAGCTCTTCACCGCCTTCGGTGACGACTACCATCTCGGTTTTGCGAAGAAGCATCGCGACGTCATCGAGCGCTTCGGCCGCTTCCCTCATCGCAATGCGATGCTCGGCCGCGCTCCGCGTCCCGAAGAGGCTGCCGCGGGCGAAGTCGTCCCCTGGTAGTGGCACTCGTTGAGCTCGCGCGGTTCGAGAACCGGATCGAGGCGGAGCTCGCCCGCCTCAATGTTCAAGCTGGGGGTATCGATGCCGTGCTGTTCGATGCCGAAATGGCGAGCTTCGGCTGGGGACCGATGATGCCCATTCGGCTGATGGTTCTCGACGAAGACCTCGAGGAGGCTCGCCGGCTCCTTTAGAGCAGATGCGACACCAAAGAGATGTCGACGCCGGCCGCGTCCGCCTTCCGCTCGATCTCTGCGCGAGGAACGCCCGAGCGAGCGCTTGCGACCGCCCACGCCAAGGCCGAGCGAGTCCCGCTGCGGCAGTAAGCGAGGACCTTGCCTTCGCACTGGTCGATCGCTTCCGACATCGCCTCGACATCGGCCGGGCCCATCCCGCGGACGATGGGGATGAAGCGGTAGGTGATGCCTGCGTCCTGCGCGGCGCGTTCGATATCGGCGGCAAGCGGCTGGTTCGGCTCCTCGCCGTCCGGGCGATTGTTGATGATGGTCCGGACGCCCTGCGCGTGGTACTCCGCCACGTCCTCGGGCCGGATTTGACCGCTCACCAGCATCTTCTCGTCAAGCTGCTGCGCCATGGGCCGTCTCCTCTTGCGCCGCCACCGCGGCGAGCATGGCCTCACCATAACGCTCAAGCTTCGCCGCGCCGACCCCTTGAATCTGTGCAAGCTCACTAAGTGTCCGCGGCCGAGCGGCCGCAATCTCCCTGAGAGTCGAATCATGGAAGATGACGTAGGGCGGGACGCCCGATGCGGTGGCAATCTCGCGCCGCTTGGCTCGCAAGGCGGCGAACAAGGGATTGTCAGCTTCATCGGCGGCCACGCGCTGCTTCCGGGTAGCGCGGCGCGGCGGCGGCACGGCGATGGTGAGTTGCTGTTCGCCCTTGAGTATCGGCTTGGCAGCAGGGCCGAAACTCAGGCCGCCATACGCATCGGCGCGAAGGGCATCGCGTGCGATGAGAGCGCGAGCAACGGGGCGGACCAACGCGACCTCGTCGGCAGAAGCGATGCCAAACACGGACAATTGATCATGGCCGAAGCCGCGCACCTTTTCGTTGTCCTTGCCCGCAAGCACGTCGGCGAGGTGGGCGACGCCGAAGCGCATTTCGGTCCGGAAGACCGCCGACAGCAACTTCCGCGCGATTTCCGTCGCGTCGATCGTCCGCGGCGGATCGAGGCAATTGTCGCAATTGCCGCAGCTTTCCGGCGGGTCCTCCCCGAAGTGGCGCAGAAGGATTGCGCGGCGGCAGCCGGAGGCCTCGACGAACGCCGCTAGCGCATTGAGGCGTTCGCGTTCGCCCGTGCGGCGGTCTGGCTCCACTTCGGTCTCGATCCGGCGGCGCGCAAGGGCGAAGTCTTCCGCCGACCAGAACAGCCAGGCCTCCGCGGGATCGCCGTCGCGGCCTGCGCGGCCGGTCTCCTGATAATAGGCCTCGATCGACTTGGGCACGCCGGCATGGGCCACGAAGCGCACGTCCGGCTTGTCGATGCC
>JAEVYW010000023.1 GCA_023392555.1 Pseudomonadota bacterium
ATCATATTGTTGCAGATCTTCGCCGCCTGGCCCGCACCGGCGCCTCCGGCGTGGATGACGGCCTTGGCCATCGGATCAAGGATCGGCTGGGCACGTGAAAAGGCTTCGTCGCTGCCGCCGACCATGAAAGCGAGATTGCCCGACGCCGCTGCGGCGATGCCGCCCGACACTGGAGCGTCGACCATGGTGTAACCTTGGGCCGCCGCTTCTTCCTCGATGGAGCGCGCGCTGCCGACGTCGATGGTCGAGCAGTCGATCAGAAGCGCGCTGGTTGGCGCCTTCCCGAGGACCTGCGAGCGATAGACCTCGAGCACGTGCTTGGCTGCGGGGAGCATCGTGACGACGACGTCGGCGTCCTTCACTGCCTCCTCGGCCGAAGCCGCCGCGCTGCAGCCCTTGCCGACTGCAGCGTTCAGAGCTTCTTCGCTCAGGTCGAACGCGCGGACCTCATGACCTGCCTTGGCAAGGTTCGGCGCCATTCCGCCGCCCATGTGGCCAAGGCCGATGAATGCGATCCTCGCCATGATCAGCGTCCCTTCCAGTTGCCCGGGCGCTTGTCGACGAAAGCGCTCATGCCTTCCTTCTGGTCCTCGGTCCCGAACAGGCCGTGGAACAGGCGGCGCTCAAAGCGGATGCCCTGGTTGAGCGGCATTTCGAACGCCGCATTGACCATCTCCTTGTTGGCGATGGCGGCGAGGGGAGCCATGCCCGCGATCGTCTCGGCGGTCTTCATGACTTCGTCGAGGAAGCCCTCGGCGGGCACGACGCGAGCGACAAGGCCGGAGCGCTCGGCTTCCTCGGCATCCATCATCCGGCCGGTCAGGCACATTTCCATCGCCTTCGCCTTGCCGACGGCGAGCGCGAGGCGCTGCGACCCGCCCATGCCCGGCGTGACGCCAAGCTTGATCTCCGGCTGTCCGAACTTGGCGGTATCCGCGGCAATGATGAAATCGGCCATCATCGCGACTTCGCAACCGCCGCCCAGCGCATAACCGGCAACCGCGGCGATCCACGGCTTGCGGGTTGACGTGACCTGCTCCCACCCGCCGAAGAAGTTGGCCGAGTACATGTCGGCGAAGCCCTGCGCCTGCATCTCCTTGATGTCGGCACCGGCGGCGAAGGCCTTCTCCGAGCCGGTCAGGACGAGGCAGCGCTGGCTGTCATCGGCGTCGTACGCGCCGAACGCCGAAATGAGCTCCCTCAGCACCTCGCTGTTGAGCGCATTGAGCGCCTGTGGGCGGTTGAGCGTGACGAGCGTCACTGCGCCGCGCCGCTCGACGAGGATGGTGTTGTAGTCGGTCATTCTCCGGTCTCCGGAAACGGCGTCCACGCCTCATGGTCGGGCAGCGGCGCGAACAATACGTCCAGCAGCTCGCCGTCGACTTCTTCGGGCGTCGGCGGGTCCCACTGCGGATTGTTGTGCTTGTGGATGAGGAGCGCGTGCACGCCTTCGCGGAAGTCGTGCGTGCGAACGATCCGCCCGGCCAGCGCATATTCGGCGCGCATCTCGTCGGCGAAGTCGGTGCGCTCCGCGCCCTCGGCGAGGAGGCGGAGCGAGACCTTGCAGCTGAGCGGGCTCTTGGTCCGGAGCGTTGCAAGCTCGGTTTGCGCCCAGTCGCTCTCGTCCGCTTCCAGTCCCGCGATCGTCTCTTCCAGGCTGTCCGACGAGAACAGGCGAGAAATCAGCGGCAAATTCTCTGCAATTTTGGCATCGGGCGGGGTCGTCGAAGCATTGCCGATCGTCCCCTTGATCCGGCTCGGCGCCTTCATGATCCGCTCGAGCAGATCCTCGATCGCGCTCTGTTCGACATAATTGGTGGCAATGCCGAGATAGACGCACTCCGCCGCATCGAGGCGAGCACCGGTCAGCGCCATGAACTGGCCGACGCGGCCCGGCAGTCGCGACAGATACCAGCCGCCGCCGACGTCCGGGAACAGGCCGATGCCCGTTTCCGGCATGGCGAGCCGCGTGTTCTCCGTCGCGACGCGATACTCGCAAGGCAGCGAGATGCCGACGCCGCCGCCCATCGTGATGCCGTCCATGATCACGACGGTTGGCTTAGGGTAGGTGAACAGCAAGTGGTTGAGGCGGTACTCGCTGAAGAAGAACGCCTTGGCGTCCGACGCATCGCCTTCGCCGCTGCGCGCAAGCATCACCACGTCGCCGCCGGCGCAGAAGCCGCGGCCGGTCGCATGGTCGATCACCACCGCCTGCACCGAAGGGTCCTCGCGCCAGGCGAGAAGTACGTCGCTCATCGCTTCGCACATGTCGCGCGTCAGGGCGTGGATCGCCTTGGGGCGATTGAGCCGGATGCGCCCGACGTTGCGCTCGACGGAAATCAGGACATCGTCGGTCACTGGCGGAGCATGTCCCGGCTGACGATCATCCGCATGACCTGGTTGGTACCTTCAAGGATCGAGTGGACGCGAAGGTCGCGCCAGAATCGCTCGATCGGATAATCCTGCAGATAGCCGTAGCCGCCGTGGAGCTGCAGCGCGCGGTCGACGACCGAGGATCCGGTGTCGGTCGCAAGCCGCTTGGCCATCGCCGCGAAGCGCGTCTTGTCAGGCGCGTTGGCGGTGACCTTGGCCGCCGCGACGTAGAGCAGGTACCGCGCGGCCTGAAGCTCGGTTTCCATGTCCGCGAGCGTGAACTGCGTCGCCTGGAAATCGGCGATCGCCTGGCCGAACTGCTTGCGGTCCTTGGTGTAGGCGACAGCTTCGTCGAGGCAGCGCTGTGCACCGCCGAGCGAGCAGGCGCCGATATTCAGGCGGCCGCCGTCGAGGCCCATCATCGCGATGCGAAAACCTTCGCCTTCACCGCCCACCCGGTTGGCAACCGATACTCGGACCTCGTCGAAATTGACCTGCGCGGTCGGCTGCGAATGCCAGCCCAGCTTCTTTTCCTGAGCGCCGAAGCTGACGCCCTTCATGTCCTTTTCGATGACCAGCGCGGTGATGCCTTTGGGCCCGTCCTCGCCCGTGCGGACCATCGTGACATAGATTTCGTTCTCGCCGCCGCCCGAGATGAACGCCTTAGAGCCCGAGACGACATAATGGTCGCCGTCGAGCACGGCCTTGGTCTTGAGCGCGGCCGCGTCGGAGCCCGACGACGGCTCGGTCAGGCAATAGCTTCCGATCCGCTCCATCGAGATCATCGAGGGCAGATACTTCTGCTTCACTTCGTTGGAACCGAAGCGGTCGATCATCCAGCTTGCCATGTTGTGGATCGAGATGAAGGCGCTGGTGGACGGACAGCCGTAGGCCATCGCTTCCATGATGAGCGCTGCTTCGAGCCGGCCGAGGCCGATCCCGCCGCTTTCCTCGCTGACGTAAATGGCGCCGAAGCCGAGCTCGGCGGCCTCGCGGATCGTGTCGCGGGGAAAGATGTGCTTCTCGTCCCACTCGGCAGCGAACGGCGTGATCGCGTCGGCCGTAAACTTGCGCGCCATCTCCTGAATCTGGAGCTGGTCCTCGGTAAGGTCGAACTGGTGCATGGGCCGCGGCTCTAGGAGGGCGCGGGGCGGTGAGCAAGCCTCCGCTCAGGAGACCTGCAGCCGATTGAACACGACAGTTTCGCGCACCGTTTCGACCTCGTCCAGGATGAGGCGATAGCGGACGGCGAGGGCGGCGATGATCGCCTGGACCGTGGTTTCCGGGGTCGAAGCCGCAGCGCTCACACCGATCACTCCACCCTGGGGCAGCTGCGACCAATCGATCTCATCGGCGCCGGCGACCAGCTGCACCTGCGGGCAAAGGGCGGCCGCAGTCTCGGCGAGCCGGTTCGCGTTCGATGAGAAATGCTCTCCCGCAACGAGCACTGCGTCGGCTTGCTCGGCGATTTCACGCACCGCCGCCTGACGGTTGGTGGTGGCGTAGCAGATGTCGCTCGATGGAGGCCCAACCAGGTCGGAAAACCGTTCCCGCAGCGCTTCCACGATCTCCTGCGCCTCGTCGACGGAGTAGGTGGTCTGCACGGCGTAGGCGGTCGGCTTGTGGGTTTCGAGCGGCAGCCGTTCGACGTCCTCGACGCTCTTCACGACGAAGGCACCGCCCTTCGAAACATGGCCGAGCGATCCTTCGATCTCCGGGTGGCCCTCGTGCCCCACCAGCACCAACTGGCGGCCGGCAGCCTCGTGCCGCTTCACCTCGCGATGAACCTTCGAGACGAGGGGGCAGACGGCATCATAAGCGATGTGCCTGCGGTTTCTGGCATCGGCGGCGACATGGGGCGATACGCCATGCGCGGAGAAGATCACGACCGACCCGGCCGGCACCTCGTCGAGTTCTTGGACGAAGATCGCTCCTTCCGCCTCCAGGCTTCGGACGACGTCGAGATTGTGAACGATCGGGCGGCGCACGTAGACCGGCGCACCGTGCTTGGCGAGCGCGTCGCGGACCGCATCGATGGCGCGGCGGACGCCGGCGCAAAATCCACGAGGAGCCGCCAGCAGCACCCTGATTTCAGGACGGTCCTCGCCGCCCGAGCGGCAAGCCTTCAGGGGAGCGGCACTGGGACGCGGTTCGAGCATCGTTCTCCAACAGCACAGACCCCCAGCCTTCGCTGGGTAATGGCTGGCTGGTTGGAGGCGAGATGTCCTAAAGGACGTATTGTAGGCGGACGCTCGTGCGGGCGAAGCCCGACCCAAGTTCAATGCTCACTTTGTCAAAGCGTGGCGCACCGAACCTGATGGTCGGATTGCGCGAAAAGCCAAAGCCTTCCCGCGGGATGCCGAGCACGGTATCGAGCTTGCGATTGGCATTGGCATCGTGAAACACCGCAACCGCATAGTTGCCCGGCGGGATACCCCGGAAGACGATCTTCTGCGTCTTGCCCGGCACCGTCTGGGTCAGCGCAGCGGGATCGCTCTTGCAGTCGGGAAAATGCGCCGGCTGGCGGGTCAGGCAGGCGTGGATCATGCCATTGGCGTTCCGCAGCCCCGTCACGTCGACTTCGAGCGTCGCATTGGGCGCATTGGTGGCGGCGGCCGCCATGGCGAGAAGCATCAGTCCGGGCATGGGAGAGGACGCTATCAGCCGCTGGCGGGCTTGGCCAATTGCGACTTGCGGGCAGCGTTTTGACCCGCGTGGTGATCGCCGGCGGCGGGCTGGCTGGCTGCCTGTCCGCAATGGCTCTGGCGAAGCGTCGGCCGGACATCGAGATCCTGCTCGTCGAGCAGGGCGAGGCCTTTGGCGGCAACCACACCTGGTCGGTCTTCGATACCGATGTCGCTGACTCCAATCATTGGGTGCTCGACGGCATTGCCGCTCATCGCTGGCCGGAGCACGAGGTGCGCTTTCCGAAGCGCAGGCGAACGATCGGCATCGGCTATTCCAGCATTCGCTCCGAGGCGCTCGACGCCGCCGTGCGAAAGACGCTCAGACCCGATCAAATGCTGCTTGGCCGGCGCATCGCTGCAGTGGGTCCAACATCGGTGACGGTGGAAGGCGGCGAGGAGATAAGCGGCGACGCGGTGATCGACGCCCGGGGCCCCGAGGCGATGCCGGGGCTCGGGCTCGGCTGGCAGAAATTTGTCGGGATCACCTATCGCTTTGACCGGCCGCACGGCGTGTCGAAGCCAGTGATCATGGACGCGACCGTCGAGCAGATCGACGGCTACCGCTTCATCTACCAATTGCCGCTCAGCGATACCGAGCTGTTAATCGAGGATACCTATTATTCTGCGTCGCCGATTCTCGACGAGGATGCGCTTCGCCAAAGGATCGGGACCGTCGCCGACGGTCTTTGCAGCGGGCGGGTAGTAGTTGCGGAAGAGCGCGGCGTGCTGCCGGTGGTGATGTCTGGCGACGTCGCGAGCCTGTGGAGTGGAGGGCCCGTCGCACGCATCGGAACCCGCGGCGGCTTTTTCCATCCGACCACCAGCTATTCCCTGCCGGACGCGGTGGCGAACGCGGCTCTCCTGACCGAGCAACGCGACTTCAGCGCCGCCGCGCTGCACGCATTCTTCCGTGATCGGTCGGAGCAGTTGTGGCAGCAGCGTTCCTTCTTCCGCCTCCTCAATCGCATGCTGTTCCGCGCGGCCGAGCCGAACGAAGCCTATCGCGTCCTCGAGCACTTCTACCGCCTGCCGCCGGCGATCATTGCGCGCTTCTACTCCGCTAGGCTGACGCCGCTCGACAAGCTGCGCGTCCTCAGCGGCCGCCCGCCTGTGCCGATCGGCCGTGCGCTGAGCGCCATCC
>JAEVYW010000038.1 GCA_023392555.1 Pseudomonadota bacterium
GCTGTCGGCCATGAACCAGGAGCTGGCGAAGGAATTCTCGACCTTCTCCGAGAAAGTCCTGGCCGACGAAAGTACCTACATCTTCGCGACCGAGGCGCAGCTGAAGGGCGTTCCTGCGGACGTGAAGGCGGCGCTTGCGGCTGCGGCCAAGGCGCAGGGCAAGAGCGGCTTCGCGATCAAGAACACGCGCTCCGCGGTCGATCCGGTGCTGACCTTCGCTGACGACCGCGCGCTTCGCGAGAAGGTGTGGCGCGCGTTCGTGAACCGCGGCGATAATGGCGGCGCCAACGACACCAATGCGACGATCGCGCGGATCGTGAAGCTTCGCGCCGACCGCGCCAAGCTGCTCGGGTTCAAGAACCACGCCGAGTGGCGGATGCAGGACACGATGGCCAAGACCCCGGCGCGGGCGATGGACCTAATGAATCGCGTCTGGCCTGCCGCTGTCGGCCGCGTTCGCGAAGAAGTCGCCGACCAGCAGGCGCTCGCGAACAAGTCCGGCGCCAAGATCACGATCGAGCCGTGGGACTATCGTTATTACCAGGAGAAGGTCCGCAAGGCGCGCTACGACCTGAGCCAGGACGAGATCAAACCCTACTTCAGCCTCGATAACATCATCGACGCTTCCTACTGGGCGGCGGGCGAACTGTACGGGCTCGACTTCAAGGAAGTCACCGGCACCGTCCCGACGTGGAAGCAGGACATTCGCGTCTATTCGGTTACCGATCGCGCCACGAAGAAGCAGGTCGGCCTGTTCTACCGCGACGATTACGCCGCGGAGGGCAAGCGCTCAGGCGCCTGGGCGACGGCCTATCGCGGCCGTTCGGGCCTGCTTGGCGACGACATCGTCCTTGGGTCGAACAACAACAATTTCGTGAAGCCAGGACCGGGTGAGCCGGTGCTGATCAGCCTCGACGATGCCGAGACGCTGTTCCACGAGTTCGGCCACGCCATCCACTACTTCCTGAACCAGGCCTATTATCCGAGCCTTGGCGGGTCGCAGCGCGACTTCGTCGAGTATCCGAGCCAGGTGAACGAGAATTGGCTGCTGACCCCGGCGGTGCTCCAGCGGTTCGCCAAGCACTACAAGACGGGCCAGCCGATGCCTCAGGCCCTGGTCGACAAGATCCAGAAGGCGCAGACCTTCAACCAGGGCTTCGCCACGGTCGAATATCTCGCGGCGGCGATCGTTGACATGAAGCTGCACATGGACCCGACGGGCGTGGTCGATCCCGACAAATTCGAGCGCACCGCGCTTGCGGAAATCGGGATGCCGAAGGAGATCGTGCTGAGGCACCGGCTGCCGCAGTTCAATCACCTGTTTTCGTCGGATGCCTACTCGGCCGGCTATTATTCTTACCTGTGGTCGGAAACCATGGATGCTGACACTTGGGCGGCGTTCCAGGAAACCGGCAACGTCTGGGACAAGGCGACGGCCGAGCGGTTCAAGCAGACGCTTCTGTCGACCGGCAACGAGACCGACCGTGCCGAAGCGTACCGCCAGTTCCGTGGCCGCGATCCCGACGTCAGCGCGCTCCTGAAGCGTCGCGGCTTCCCGACCGGAACGACAGCGAGCGGCGGCAACAAATAAAGCGAATAATAGAATACTCTCGAAGGCTCTTCCTGATCAGATCGGGAGGAGCCTTTTTCTTTTCGACCTTCCTCCCAGATCGTCTCGCTCATTCGAACATCTATCGTTCGTCGCTAAAAATTTAATGGTAAATAAATCTTAGCCTTATCGAAAGTTAGCCCTAACGTCTTGGTTTGGCGTGATTCGGCGCCGACAAGAATTGGACGTCCGGTTGCGGGTTTGCGTACTTCTTGGAATTGCAGTTGGGGGGTCATCAGCGGCCATGGCGAGCACGCCGTCGCCGGCGTTGATCGGCGTAGAGCGCATCGCTCTGGCATGCGACATCAAGCCGGGCTTCTCGGCCGCGCAAAAGACTGCAATCTGCGATCAGCTCGTCAAAAAGGCGCGATCGTTCACGGATCTGCCGGTTGGCCGGGCGACTTCTTCCGATCTGGAGCCGCTGTCCGGCAAGGCCCATAAGCAGCAGTTGGTCCTGCGTGTGGACGTGAGGGCGCGCGACGTTTCTGCGGGCCGTAAGGCTCTCGACATCGAAGTTGTGCCCGTTCGGCTGATGCAGCCGGTGGGGCAATTGAGCGCGGCCAGATCGACCGCGTCGCTCGTGCGCGTCCAGAAGGACTGGGTCGTTCAAGGCCCGGTGGACGCCTTCCAGAAACTGCTCGGGAGTAGCGGCAAGCGCAGGGTTCGCGCGCCGATCACATCCGACCGCTGATTTTCACGACATTGAACGGGAGAGTTGTAGATGAGTGATGTTGCGTCCGATGCTTCGTTGAACACCGAGTTCCAGCCAGATGTGTTGCCCGTCCGCCTGGGTATCCGCGCCGGAAGTGAGGTGCGGGTCGAAGACTTCTCGCTCGATCCCTATGCCGGTTACACCTATGGCGGCATTCCGATCGCCACGCCCGAGGAAGCAGCCGACAACCTCAATCGCTATGACGTCAACTGGCTGAGCGGCAATAACGGTGCGCTGGACGATGGCGTGCTGACCTTCGGCTTCTGGAACTCGCTCGCGGAAGTCCAGAACAGCTATTACACCGAGAAGGACGCCAACGGCATCATCCTGACCGAAGACGGCGACTATATCGCTGCCGGCGTTTTCGCCGCCTTCAACAGTGCCCAGCGCGCCATGGCGATCAGTCACCTGCAGCTTTGGGACGATCTGATCGACGTCGAAATCCGTCCGGCAACCTCGGCAGCGGAAGCCGACATTACGTTCGGCTTTACGCAGATGAGCCCGGCCGCCGGTGCGCACGCTTATTACCCGCAGGAAGAGGCGCTGAACGAGGCCTACGGCTACGTCGATGCGGGCGAAGTCGCCGGTGACGTCTGGGCCAACATCCTTCACCCAAGCAGCTTCGTGAACACGAACATCGGCGGCTACGCCTGGTTCGCGATCCTCCACGAGATCGGCCACACCTTCGGCCTTGCGCATGGCGGCGACTACAACGCCAGCGACGACAACGATGGCGACGGCAACCCCGATCCGATCACGTATGAGGGCGACGCGTTCCTGGCTCAGGACACGCAGCAGTACACGATCATGAGCTACTTCGACGGTGCCTACACCGGTCAGAACGCGCTTCGCTGGAGCACGACGGGCGGCAGCTACATGTATGCCCAGACCCCGGC
>JAEVYW010000044.1 GCA_023392555.1 Pseudomonadota bacterium
GCAGTCGTCTATGGACAGAACGTCTACGCCCGCACGATCGATAGCGGCTACAAGCGCGACGGCCTGATGCAGATCGGGAACCTCGGCTTCCGCGGGGTCGAGCATCGCGATGGTCAGGTGACCGAGCAAATCCGCCGCATCCCCGGAGTGCAGGCAGCCGCCCGCACCGAAATTGCCGTCAATCCTGGCGGCAATTCGATGGCTTCCTTCTACACGAACGGAAGCACCCAGCCCGTGGACCTCGGGCTTTACGGGGTCGAGCCTCAATTCTTCGAGGCAATGGGCATCAAGCTGATTGCCGGGCGCCTGCTGTCGGAAACGCACGGGCGTGACGACACGACCACCCCCATGCCGAGCGATCCGAACTTCCCAGCGGCGGTGCAGCAGATCGTTCAAAGGGGCGTGAACGTCGTCGTCAGCGTCGATGCGGCGAAGCGGCTCGGATTCAAGACGCCGCAGCAGGCGATCGGCCAACAGCTCAAGTCGGCATTGCTGTTCGGAAGTGACGATCCTGTCGCGGTCACCATAGTCGGGGTCGTCGACGACGTCCGCTATCGGTCGGTCCACGAGCCTGTGCAGCCGATCGTGTACGTGATGCGACGCGACTACTTCGGCAACATCATGGTCCGCTATTCGGGCGACCCCGCCAGGATCCGCGACCAGGTTGAGGCGATCTGGACACGCAACATCCCGCAGGTGCCGTTCGACGGGAACTTCGCCGAGGACATCGTGCGCGAGCAGTACCAGCGCGAAGAAGCGCGCGGACAGCTGTTCGCCGCCTTCGCACTGCTGGCCGTGGTCATTGCCTGCATGGGACTTTTTGGCCTCGCCGCCTTCACTGCGGAGCGCCGCACGAAGGAAATCGGCATCCGCAAGGTATTCGGCGCGCGCAGCCGCGACATCGTCCGCCTGCTCGCCTGGCAATTCTCGAAGCCGGTGATCATCGCGAACCTGATCGCTTGGCCGATCGCCTGGTGGGTGATGCGCGACTGGCTGAACGGCTTCGATTCTCGCATCGACCTTGGCCCGGGGCCGTTCCTACTCGCCGGATTGCTGGCTCTCGTGATCGCGCTCGGGACGATTGCCGGCCACGCTCTCAAGGTCTCGCGCTCGAACCCGATCCACGCCTTGCGGTACGAGTAATCGGCAGAGCGCCCGCTTCTCGGGTTCGGCAGTCGGAACGCGTCGGCTATCCGGTCGGTTGGGCAACCCTGCACCAATTGCGAGGTAATGATGTCGAACAAGGCTAGGCTTCACCGGATGGTACTGCCGGACCACACCTGCCCTTACGGCGTAGCAGCGAAGGAACGGCTGGAGGCCGCAGGCTACGAAGTCGAGGACGTTGTGCTCCGCAGCCGGGATGAGGTCGAGGAGTTCAAGGACGAACATGACGTCGTCACGACGCCGCTCATCTTCATCGGCGAAGAGCGTATTGGCGGTTATTCGGACCTCGACCGGCATCTAGCGGCCGAGGGCAAGTAACGTCAGCTTCAGCGCGTCCTAGGCCTCGGCCAGGGCGACCTTGAACATTTCGATCAGGCGCTGTTCCGTGGTGCGGATGTCGCACTCCGCGGGGTCGACGCCCATGATGGTACGCTGGACCTTCACGCCCATGATCAGTGCCATGCAGAGGCTAGCGCGCATTTCAGGGTCGTTCCCGTCGAGCAATTTCACGAACGGCTCAAGCACGTCCTCGAGCATCGACTGGCGCACGATCTCGGCAGCCTTCGCCGATGACGCGGATCGAAGGATGATGAGGAGGCGCTCCACATTTTCGTTCGGCTCTTCGACGCAGTCGTCGTCGATGATCACGCTCGCGAGATAAGCGGGCAATTCGTCGACAGTACGGTTGCCGTCGAACTTCTTCTTCCCGCTCGACAGTACTTCCTTGAACAGCCCTTCCTTACTGCCGAAGTAGCGGTTGACGAGGGCGACATCGACGCCCGCGTCGCCCGCGATCTCGCGCAGGCTGACGTTGTCGTAGCTTTCTTCGAGGAAGCGCTTCCTGGCGGCGACAAGCATCGCCGCCCGCGTCGCGGCCGCGTTGCGCACCCGCGGCGTGCTGCAGACCGGGCATTTCACGGCGGCGGGTGTATCAGGAATCGCACACCGGTCAACGCGTGTTGATTTTGTTGTCCACGTCTGTTGACTTGGGTTTAGCCCGGACATAGTTGAGCCGCCGTAAGGGTCGCCCCCCCCTTGTCCTCCTGCCGGCCAGTCACCGCGTACCGTTCTGGGGCCGTCCGGCAATTTTCGGATTAAATGATGCTACGCAAAGACTTGCTTGTGCTTGCCGCCGCCGTCTCCATGACTCTTGCCGGCTGCTCGGGCGGTGCCGAATCGCAGAGCGCGCCGCCCCCGGCCGAAGTGACGGTCGCGACGCCTTACGTCGGCGAGGTCCTCGACTGGGACGACTTCGTCGGTCGGTTCGAAGCCCCTGAGAACGTCGACGTGAAGCCGCGCGTGTCGGGCTATCTTATCCGCACCCACTTCCGCGACGGCCAGTATGTCCGCCGCGGCCAGCTGCTTTTCACGATCGATGCCCGCCCGGCGCAGGCGCAGGTCGATCAGGCGCGGGCTCAGTTGATTCGCGCCCAGGCGCAGGCGACCAACGCTCGGACCGAGCTTGCGCGTTCGCAGACGCTCGCCGCGCAACGTGCCGCCAGCCGTGAGGAAGTCGAGCAGCGTCAGGCGGCGTTGCGGTCGGCGGTGGCGGACTTCGCCGCAGCCTCCGCCGCGCTGCGTGCGCGCCAGCTCGATATTGGCTTCACGCGCGTCATCGCCCCGATCTCGGGCCAGGTTTCGCAGCGGCTTGTCGACCCTGGCAATGCGGTGACTGCCGATCAGACCGTCCTGACGACCATCGTCTCGACGAACCCCCTGCACTTCTCGTTCGATGGTTCGGAAGCCCTGCTCCTGCGCTTCCAGCGGCAGGACAGCTCGCAACTGGGCGCGACCGTGCGGATCAAGCTTCAGGATGAAGCCCAGTACGTCCACGCGGGCCGGCTCGACTTCGTCGACAATTCGCTGAACGCCGGCTCGGGCACGATCCGCGGCCGTGCGGTCGTTCCC
>JAEVYW010000134.1 GCA_023392555.1 Pseudomonadota bacterium
TCCTCACGGTGTGAGCCTTCCCTTTTGCGGCCTCACCAAGTAAGGCTCCGCGACTTTTTCGAACCAGCGAGGATTGATGGCCAAGGAAGAACTTCTCGAGATGCGTGGGCAGGTGGTGGAATTGCTGCCAAACGCAATGTTCCGCGTGAAGCTCGAGAACGGTCATGAAATCCTCGGCCACACTGCGGGCAAGATGCGCAAGAACCGCATCCGCGTCCTGACGGGCGACGAAGTGCTGGTCGAAATGACGCCTTACGATTTGACCAAGGGGCGCATCACCTATCGCTTCATGCCCGGCCGCGGGGGCCCTCCCGGTCGTCCGTAAATGCGGCTGATCCTCGCCTCGGCGAGTCCCCGTCGCATCGACCTGCTGGCGCGCATCGGGGTCGTCCCTGACGCCGTCGTTCCTGCCGACATCGATGAGAGCGTGCTGCCAGGCGAGCTGCCGCGCGACCATGCGCTGCGCCTTGCGCGGGAGAAGGCGGAAGCGGTCGCGGCCGGTCATCCCGATGATTTGGTGCTTGCGGCCGATACGGTCGTCGCCGTCGGGCGGCGGATCCTGCCCAAGGTCGAGGATGAGGCTACGCTTCGCGCCTGCATGAAGCTGCTGTCAGGGCGGCGGCACCGGGTGCTGACCGGGGTTGCGCTTGCGGCGCCGGGTGGGGCGCTACGCACTCGGCTGGGCGAGACGATGATCGCCATGAAGCGGCTGAGCGATGAAGAGATCGATTATTACGCGGGCCATGGGGAATGGCGCGGCAAGGCGGGGGGCTATGCGCTTCAGGGCTATGGCGAAGTCTATGTGCGGCACATCGCGGGCAGCTATTCCAACGTCGTCGGACTGCCGGTTGCTGAGACACGGCTGCTGTTGAAAGCGGCCGGTTACGACATTGCCTGACTGGCTGATCGAGCGAGGGATCGGCGAGACCCGGCTGGTCCGGATCGAGAATGACGAGATTGTCGAGGCGCGTGTCTTGCTGGACGGGAGTGTCGCGGCCGGGACTGTGCTCGATGCGCTTTTGCGGCGTGTCGGCACGCCTGCATTGGCTGAGGTGGGAGGCGAGCAGTATCTGCTGCCCGCCGGGGCTCGCGGTGTCACCGAGGGCGCGGCGATCCGCATCGAGGTGACGCGCGAACGCATCCCGGGCGCTGAGCCGTGGAAGCGGCCGCTGGCTCGGGTGACGGATGCGGAGCTCGGGGAGGCGGCGTTGGCTGGCGAACGGCTGACCTACCCGTCACCGGACGACCGGCTCGAAAAGTCCGGCTGGTCTGACCTGCTGGATGAGGCGCGCAGCGGCATCCTACGGTTCGCGGGTGGCGAGCTTTGCGTGTCGCCGACGCCGGCGATGACCTTGATCGATGTCGATGGGACGTTGCCAGCTTTTGAGTTGGCATTGGCCGGAGCGCGCGCGGCGGCTCGGGTCATCGTTCGCCACGGCATCGGCGGGTCGATCGGGATCGACCTGCCGACGATTGCGGGGAAGTCGCAGCGCCAGGCAATCGGGGAGGCGGTCGACGCGATCCTCCCGCAGCCGTTCGAGCGGACGGCGGTCAACGGGTTCGGATTTCTCCAGATCGTGCGGGCGCGGCGGCATGCGTCACTGTTCGAGCTTGCCGCAGATCGCGCGGCCTTCGAGGCTCGAGCACTGCTGAGGCGTGCGGCGGTTGAGCGGACCGGGGCCACGGCTCTAGTTGCTCACCCGGCGATCATCCGGGTTCTGGAAGCCAATCCCGACTGGATCGACGAACTCTCACGTCAGGTCGGCGGGGCGGTGCGCTTGCAGGCGGACGCGAAGCTGCCCATCTCCGGCGCCTATGCCCAGTCCGACTAAAGCCAAGTCCTGCCCGATGTGCGGCAAGCCCGCGAGCCCGGACCATGGCGCGTTCTGCAGCCAGGGCTGCAAGGACCGCGACCTGCTCCGCTGGCTCGACGAGGGGTACAAAATCCCGGGTCCGGCCGCCGATCCCGGGGTGGACAGCGAAGAACGCGACGGTTAGTGAGCGCGGCGCTTGGACGGGCAGTCTGCCCGGTCACGAGAGCCCAGGTAGCTCAGTTGGTAGAGCACGTGACTGAAAATCACGGTGTCGGCGGTTCGATTCCGTCCCTGGGCACCATCATCCCGATCAGATGACCGTCCGGAGGACGGTCAGCCGGGATGATCCCCCGGATGGGGCTACGACAAACCCTCGACCTCAAGCCTTCCACAGCTGCGGATAGGTGCGCTTCAACTTCGCCACCTTCGGCGCGTCGTTGACGACGATGTAGGGGTAGCGCGGATTGAGGCGCATGACATTCTGGTGCTCGGACTCGGCCGGGTAGAAGTTGCCGGTTTCGATCTTCGTGACGACCGGCTTCTTGAAGGTGCCTGAAGCGCGAAGGTGCGCGAGGAAGGCTTCGGCTGCACGACGCTGGCCTGCATTCTGCGGGAAGATCGCGGAGCGATAGCTTGGGCCGGTGTCGGGACCCTGGCGGTTGAGCTGCGTCGGATCGTGAGCGACGCCCGCATAGATCGCGAGCAGCTGGCCGTAGCTGATCTGGCCCGGATCGTAGGTGATGCGGACGGCTTCGGCGTGGCCGGTGCGTTCGCTGCTGACGGCGCCGTAGTTCGCATCTTCCGCGCTGCCCCCGGCATATCCGGAGACGACGTTGCGCACGCCCTTCACATGTTCGAACACGCCTTCCATTCCCCAGAAGCAGCCGCCGGCGAGGACTGCGGTCTCGGTGCGAGGACCGGCGCCGGTCAGCAGGATGCCGGCGGCGGCGGCGGCGAGGAGGGGAGCGTATTTGCGCATAGCCGTTCCTTCGGAAAGCTTCGGCTTTTCATATAGGTGCGCAGATGAACGGTTTCAGTCCCGGTCCGGCGCTCCCAACGGGAAGTAGTGGCGATAGGGGCGGCCTTCCTCGACCGCGCGTGACACCGCGGGGTGGGCCAGCAGGCGTGCGCGATAGGCTTTTAGCCGAGGCCGGGCGTCGCCGATATCCTCGATCCAGTCGGCGTAGAAGAGTGACGGTGCTGCAGCACAGTCGGCCATCGTGAATTGCTCGCCCACGGCCCAGGGACCGTCGCCGAGGTTGGCCTCGAGCCAGTCGTAGGCCTTGTGCAGGTCACCGCGCGCCTTCTCGACGCCGAAGGGATCGTTGCATCCCTCGGGTCGGAGCTTGT